>NZ_DDDQ01000013.1:0-4617 GCF_002336325.1 Roseivirga sp. UBA1976
AGGGTGAACAAGGAATTCAAGGCCCCAAAGGAGATAAAGGTGATCAGGGTGACAAGGGCGATCAGGGCGACCCCGGACCGCAAGGGCCGCAGGGTATAGCCGGAACTGACGGACTGGATGGCAAAACCATTATCAATGGCACCACAAACCCGGACTCTTCCATTGGGGTTGACGGAGACTTTTATCTCAATACCTCAACCTACGATTTTTTCGGCCCTAAAACAGCCGGATCGTGGGGAGTACCCACCTCGTTAATTGGCGACAACAGAAGAATAAATGATGCCGACATTAATACCTGGGTAACCACAGACCTAAACAGTATGAATGATGACATTATACGCTTTCAAACTGCTGGCACTGAAGTGCTTCGAATTCAAAAATCCACACTTGAATTCACCAACCCTCAAGAGTCAGTTTTAATTGGTAAACTATCGGGGCTCAACAACACAGGCGATCAGAATGTGGCTGTAGGCAACGAAGCCTTAGAAGCCAATACAAGCGGAAATAGAAATGTAGCCCTTGGTCATCAGGCGCTTGAAAAGAACACCACAGGGTCGGGCAATATTATGATTGGCTTTCGGGCCGGATTCAGTCATACCGGAAGCAACAAACTTTACATTGAGAACTCCCCTTCCAATTCACCACTTATTTATGGCGATTTCGACAATGACATTGTCAATTTTAATGGCAAAGTGGGCATTGGGTTAAATAACCCCTCTTCACTCTCTTACGAATTGTATGTCAACGGTAGGGTAATTGCCGATTGGTACAGTTTTACATCAGACGAACGCTTCAAGGAATCGATCAGCCCCATTAATGGTGCGCTCGAAAACCTCCTCAAGCTGGAGGGTAAAACGTACTACTGGCGAAAAGAAGAGTTCTCCGATCGTAATTTCTCAGACAAACTTCAAATAGGCTTTATCGCTCAGGATGTCCAGAAGATCTTTCCGCAGTTGGTAGAAGCAGACGAACATGGCTACCTAAGCCTTAATTATGCCCAACTAACTCCCGTATTGGTTGAAGCCATGAAGGAGCAGCAAACACAAATAGAATCATTACAAAAAGAAGTTGAAGCTCTGAGAGATGATTTAAACAAGGCTCTGCAATTAATTAATCAACTGAACAAAAAAGATGATTAGGGTCTGGCTACATATGGTTTTAGGATTCGTACTGGGCATCAATCTGGTTCATGCACAAGTGTTTGTGACCACTGAAGGCAGTCATTTAAGCATCAACAATACCAATGTAGCACTGAACGATCTTCACATGATCAACAACGGCCAGTTAAAGCAAAGCGAAGGTCAGTTTATTGTGCGAAATAAGGAACGTAGAGTATACTTTGAAGGCAAAAACATGCCCGAACTTCATTCCATGCAACTCGATATAGAAGGTCGTTTGGTGCTGAACACAAGCATTCTGGTGGCAGCCGAATTAGAGATGGTAAAGGGAGAAATAGACCTGGGCAGGCACGAACTTATATTACCCTTTAACGAAAGTAAGATAGTTGGAGAAACATCCAATAGACGTATCCATAGTACTGGTGGTGGTGAAATAGTAAAGCTCATAGCCTCTAAACCGTTAGAAGACGAAAATGTGGGTAACCTTGGGTTGGTATTTTCCAAATTTAACCTGGAAGACACCATGATTATTCGCAGGGGCCACTCTTCTACCCCATTGCCATTTGGTGAAAGCATAACGCGCTACTACAAAGTAAGTACTCGTAAGAAACCCAGCGACAAACTGGAGCTTGGCCTGGAGTATTTTGAAGATGAAGTACTGCTCCGAGACCCCAAACTAAAAGAGCACATATGGTTTCAGAACAATGGCAGCTGGAAAAACACCACCGCTTATTCACGCTGGGGCCTCAACAATGGAGGAGTTATTGTAAAAGGAGCACTAGAAGTATTTGAAACCATAATTACTGTTGGTCTTTACAAGCAGTTGTTAGATATGTCGGCAATACCCACCGCCTTTACACCCAACAACGATGGCTTCAACGACCAGTTCATTATTCCCGGAATAGAAAAACTACCCAATGCCGAAGTACGCATTTACAATCAATGGGGACAGTTGCTTTACTCTACCAATAACTATGATCGATACCCCTGGAATGGCATTCTGAACGATAAGGTATTACCCATTGACAAGTATTTCTATCAAATATCCGACCCTAACAATCCGCTGGAATTTGTGCAAGGTGAAATATCCATTATTAAATGAAACCGCTGCACCTCTATATGACCCTTTTGCTACTCCCCTTTCTTACACGGGTTGGGAAAGCACAGCAGATTTCACAATTCAGCCAATACATAAACAATCATTACCTAATCAATGCAGCTTCCAGTAACCTCAACAACGACCTGAACCTTGCTTTAAGCTTTAGAAAACAACAAAACCCCTGGCTGAAGAATACTGACAGTTACTACCTCTCGCTCTATAAGGCCTTAAAACCTGTAGGTAAAAACCAGACTACTTCCAACGGTTTTAGAGATACCAAGGCTGTAATGAATAGCACCGTTGCCTACGTCAACCCTAAAGCGATTCAGGTTCTCGGAGGCATTATTTCGAAAGACAACTTCGGGCTGGTTCATAGGCAAACTGCCCATGCAAACTATGGCGTACACCTGCCGCTCAATTCGGTAGTAACCATGAGTGCCGGTGCTTCTGTAGGCTATATCCGGCTTCGAATAGCCGATAACTTCTTTGTTTTGGAAGACAATGACCTGCCTTTTCAGCAATTCATGCAGGGCTTCGACCGACAAGATTTTTTGGACCTCTCTTTGGGCATTGCCCTATATTCTTCGAAGGCCCGAATATTCTACTCTGTAGAGCGTTTGTTTAGTGGCAATTCCATCCATGAGGGTAATCACGAAACCTTCCGTATTAAAAATCAACACTTTGTGGGTTTGGGGTATCGGTTAGAAATAAACGATTGGTCTTTTACCCCCTCAGTGCTGCAGCGCATTAATCACATTAGCGATCTTGGACGCGATTATACCCTTCAAACGAGCTATAAAAACAATATCTGGGCTACATTTTCGCTTAGAAACGAAGAAGTTTTGGTAATGGGTATTGGTTTGCGCCTTTCGGGCAAAATGGAGTTTCACTTTAATTATGACAGTGGCGCTTTTAACGAGCGTACTCAAAGCACATCGGCCAACGAATTTCTTCTAAAGTTGCGACTGTAAACGACCTGCTCACTCTAAACTAAGCACCAATTTCCCAAACTGCTTGCCTGCTTTCATTTCATCAAAGGCCGAAAGGACCTCATCCAATGGTCTTACAGAGTCTATAATTGGCTTTAATTTATGCTGATTGATAAAAGTAACCATCTCGGCAAACTCCTTATCATTACCCATAGTACTCCCCTGAAGCGTGATCTGATTCCAAAACATTCGATATAAATCCACCTTTTCAGGTAAACCATTGGTTGCTCCGTAAAACACAATTCTCCCGGCCGGTTTCATGAGCTTCACAAAATCATTGACCTGATTTCCTCCCGCACTATCAATCACCAGCTCGAAGCCTCCTGTTTGTCGGGCCTCTTTGGTCCACGAATCCGATTTATAATTAAAACCACCCTCAGCTCCGAGGGTCAGGCATTGTTCAATTTTTTCTTCGCTGCCTGAGCTCACCCAAACCCTGGCTCCCGCATGCACAGCAAATAAAAAGGCAAACTGAGCTACCCCTCCTCCTACTCCGGAGATTAGCACATTTTTACCGGCACCGCATTGGCCATGATGAAACGCAGCCCGAAAAGCCGTAAGCCCCCCGAGAGGTATTGCCGAAGCCTCAGCAAAGCTGAGATGCTCTGGCTTAGGCACCAACCTATGGGCTTCTACCAATACATATTCGGCCAAGGTGCCGTCTTTGGGCATACCCAAAATATTGTATTCCGTACTTTGCACCAACGGATTTTCACCCC
This sequence comes from Roseivirga sp. UBA1976, assembly GCF_002336325.1. Classification (NCBI taxonomy): domain Bacteria; kingdom Pseudomonadati; phylum Bacteroidota; class Cytophagia; order Cytophagales; family Roseivirgaceae; genus Roseivirga; species Roseivirga sp. UBA1976. Next base: position 3,926 of record NZ_DDDQ01000013.1, read on the forward strand.
AAGATCGGTTGGGGTTTATGATCACCTCTCTATTCAGCCACTCTTCTTCTACACCCTCACCAACGGCCGAAACAATACCGGCTCCATCTGAACCCAGTGTAGTACCCATTTGAATATTGGGATATTTACCTTCTCTTATCCACTGATCGCGGTGATTAAGGGCGGCTGCTTTTATCCTCACCAAAACTTCACCCGCTTTGGGCACAGGCACTTCTTTGTTAGTAAACTGGAGAGGTTCTGGTTGGCTTGTAATACAAAGAGATTTCATGATGAGTTTTTAGTTCATTGTATTCAGTTCAAAGTAGTAAGACCTACCATAAACTTAAAACATGTGGCATGAAAGGTTAAATTAGAACGGAGGCTCCTCATCGTTAGTAGGCAAATTAGGAGTATCTCCACTATTGGCCTTGCTTTGGAAGGTCATGGTATTGCCACTAGACTCAAAATTACTTGAAGCACCAGACGGGAAGGTGTTTCCGTAAGTAGCTGTTCCACCATAGTTAAAGTCGAGGTCGCAGAACTTGGTAAACTGGCCGATAAATTTGAGCTGAACATTTTCCAGCGATCCGTTTCTGTGCTTGGCAATAATTACTTCACCGGTACCCTGAGTTGGCATGCCATTTTCGTCTTCCGTAATTCCGTAATACTCCGGTCGATACAAGAACATAACCATATCGGCATCTTGCTCAATA
>NZ_DDDQ01000013.1:4920-5192 GCF_002336325.1 Roseivirga sp. UBA1976
ATCGGCATCTTGCTCAATAGAACCGGATTCCCTGAGGTCGGAAAGCTGGGGACGCTTATCTCCGCCTCGGGTTTCCACGGCACGGCTCAACTGCGAAAGCGCAATTACAGGAACATTAAGTTCCTTAGCCAGGTTTTTCAAAGCTCGGGAAATGGATGCGATTTCCTGTTCACGGTTACCGGATCCTCCTCCGCTCTTTGAAGAATCGCCCGACATCAGCTGGAGGTAATCAATCACCACCAGCTGAATATCGTGCTGTTGTTTCAACCTTC
>NZ_DDDQ01000149.1:0-2622 GCF_002336325.1 Roseivirga sp. UBA1976
ATTCTACAATTCTGTCGTGTGCTATATTAATGCCGGTGGTTTCCAGGTCGAAAAATACGAGAGGGTTTTTTAGGTTGAGTTGCATTAGCCTGTTATTCTATTCTTAATGGTTTCTATGTCCAAACCTCCGAAATTTCCTGAGCTCATCAAAAGCAGGTTGCGATTATTCCAGTTTTGGTTGAGTAAATACTCTTCCAGCTTAGGTGCTTCTGTAAACAGTCGAATGTCCGGTCGGTTAAAAGCCTCGCGCAGTTCAGCTTCTGTAATCATTTCCAATTTCTTGGCTTCTACTGCTTTTGGGTTTATGAAAATGAGCGCCTCGTGCGGAAGGTTGTAACAGTCTTTGTACTGGTATATGAATGCCTTGTTGAGGCTGCTAAAGGTGTGTAATTCCAGGCAAGCGGTGAGTTGCCGTTTGGTAAACTGCCGGGTTACAGCCTCAGAAGTAGCTTTCAGCTTAGAAGGGGCATGGGCAAAATCTTTATAGATGCTGCAATTTTGGCCTTCTCCTATTAGTTCCAGCCGTTTAGAAGCTCCTTTGAACGATTGTATGTGAGTGAAAAACTGCTCATCGGAAACACCCAACTCATTGAGTAAACAGCGAGCTGCATTCAGGTTCTGGAGGTTATGCTGACCAAACACTTGCAAGCCATATTCATGACCTTCCCACTCAACAAAGGTCTTGTTATTCCTAACGGTTGCCGGAAGTGCATCGTAGGCCAATAAACGTTCTTGTGGTATTTCTGCCCGATCGATCAGACTAACAAGCCGCGGGTCGGAGGCCGCATAAAAGAGTTTGCCTTCCGGAGGTGTTAAGTCAATGAATTGGGCAAATTGATGCTCGTATATGTCCAGAGTAGGGAATACGTTGTAATGATCCCAGGCTATACCGGTTATGCAGGCATAATGGTGTTTGTAATGAAGAAATTTTGGAGTAAGATCCAGAGGGCTTGTGGTGTACTCATCGCCTTCAATTACCATTACCGGAGCGTCAGAAAGTTTTACCATGGTTTCAAAGCCCTCTAACTGTGCACCCACCAGATAATCGAAAGCCCTACCCGTTTTTTGCAATACGTGCAGCACCATAGAAGTAATAGAGGTTTTGCCATGAGAGCCGGCCACTACCACCCGGGTTTTGGCCTTAGATGCCTCGTGGATAAACTCAGGGAATGAGTAAATTTTTAAACCTAAGGCCCTGGCCTTGAGTAGCTCCGGGTTGTCTTTTTTGGCATGCATACCCAAAATCACATAGTCCAATCCACTATGCACTTTGTCGGCATTCCAGCCTTCTTTTTCAGGCAATAAGCCATGCTTTTGGAGGTTAGTTTTAGAGGGGTCAAAGAACATGTCGTCAGACCCAGTAACTTGATTGTCAAGTAGTTTTAGGCAAATGGCCAGGTTGTGCATAACACTTCCGCCAATGGCAATAAAGTGAACCTTCTTATTTTTTAGCATGAATTGTTTTCTGAAGAATGCGCCAAAAATAAAGGAAAACTAAAGGCGTTCCAATCATAAGGTACTGATATACATGCGCGTGGATAATGGTGTGCACAACTGTGCACAACTTGTTTGCAACTGGTCATTATTGTTGTGCATAGAGCGGGGAAAAATAAAGGTTCGCATCTGCTTGAATTTGTGGCCCGGATAAGGATAGTTTTGTGCTTATGGAAAAAGGAAAATCAGCAGCATTGAGGCTCGGATATAAGTCTAAAAACCTTTCGGTGGAAGGTGCCCAGTTGGGTAAACTTCCTCCGCAGGCCATAGATTTGGAAGAGGCTGTATTGGGTGCGCTGATGTTGGAGAAGGATGCACTCACCAATGTGATTGACATTTTAAGCCCGAACTCTTTCTACAAAGACAGCCACAAAGAAATATATCAGGCCATATACGATCTGTTTCAGGCTTCGGAGCCTATCGATATCCTTACCGTAACCAGCTACCTCAGAAAAACGGGAAAGCTGGAAATGGTGGGTGGCCCGTATTACATAACTCAACTTACCAATAGGGTATCTTCTGCCGCCAATATTGAGTATCATGCCCGAATTATTGTGGAGCAATCCATTAAGAGGGAACTTATTCGAATTGCTTCTGAAATTCAGAAAGATGCCTATGAAGATACCACCGATGTTTTTCAGCTACTCGATCGGATGGAGCAGTCGCTTTTTGAAGTGTCTGAAGCCAATATCCGCAAGGAGTACGATAGCATGAAGAATATTATGGCTACGGCCCTTGAAGAAATTCAGGCACGTAAAAACCATCAGGATGGACTGACGGGCGTGCCTTCCGGCTTCACAAGTCTGGACAGGGTAACTTCAGGCTGGCAGCGATCTGACTTGGTAATTATTGCTGCCCGTCCAGGTATGGGTAAGACTGCTTTTGTGGTTTCGGCCCTCCGAAATGCGGCCGTAGACCATGGCCATGCCTGTGCTATATTCTCTCTAGAGATGTCATCGGTACAGTTGGTTAACCGACTTATTTCTGCCGAAGCAGAGTTGGGTAGTGAAAAAATTAAAAAAGGTAACCTGGCTGAGCACGAATGGGCTCAGTTGGTACACAAAACAGCGAATTTAACCAAAGCCCCCATATTTATTGACGATACCCCAGGTCTTTCCATCCTCGAAT
>NZ_DDDQ01000168.1:0-368 GCF_002336325.1 Roseivirga sp. UBA1976
GTATACGCTACCCTGATAGGTTTTTTCTGCTAACAGGCAGTACTGCCTACTCATTGGGGTTGCAACAATTGTGGCCTGAGCTGCTGAAGAAACACACCGCTTCCTCAGCAGCCCCTCTATTTATTGAACCACATTTTAAAACCTGAATAACAAACATGAACATCATAAAATATTGGGTGCCGGGCTTGCTATGCCTTTTGAGCATCCGAACAGCGATAGGACAGACCAATGACGCTCAAAAAGACAGCATCTATATTGCTGAAGTGCAGGATTCCAGAAAGCCCTACAAAGTATTGCATGCCGAACCTTTATACATAGACCTGATTCGCGACCTTGGAGCCCGAAAAGGAGAAAAGGAATGGAACATT
>NZ_DDDQ01000168.1:664-2795 GCF_002336325.1 Roseivirga sp. UBA1976
AAAGGAGAAAAGGAATGGAACATTGGTCTTGGGCTTACAGATAATTTGAACTTCGATTCATACGAAGCTCTTGTGGAATATGAGTGGGCTCCTGTAGACAGGCTGGGGTTGGAGGTAGAATTGCCTTTTACTTTTTATACACCCCTAAATGGAACCTCACGCGAACTGTTGCCCTCTAACCGGCTCAATAGTCTGAAACTGGCCGCTCAATGGACCTTTCTGGTAAGTGAGAAGAGGGCTACTTCTATGGCATTGGGCTATATCAATGAGTTTGAATTGTCTGACTTTAGAAACTTTGGAGAACCCCTGGTAAAAGGAAATATTTACAACCCGTTTTTAGTAGTGGCAAAGCGCTGGGGAAATAACTTTCATTCCCTTATATATACCGGGCCAATGATTGAGCAAATGTATGAGAGCAAGGCTGTAACTACTCACTACGATATTAATACCAGCTTTCATTACATGATATCAGGCACAAGAAATTTTATTGGTATAGAGTTTAACAAAACCTTAGGGCATGCCGATTTTGATATGACCATAAGGCCTCAGATGCGGCTGGGATTGGCGGAAGACCTTCTGGTAGGAATTGTGGCCGGTATTCCTGTACAGCGAGAAAACCAACGGTTTAGCAGCTTTGTAAGACTCATTTGGGAACCCGGACATCGTACTAAAAATAAAAAGAGACATCATTAACCCAATGCATTAATTGACCGGAAGGAGCTATGTAGGCAGGGTTTCTTCCGGTTTTTTATGTCCCAATTACTTTAATACCTTATCCTGCGTTCTTCCACCTTAAGCACCACACCATTACTGTAGGTGGTTTTCTTTATCCAATTGCCCAGGTGATCATATTCGTAAAAGGTAGCGTATCTGTCTACAAAGGTGCCCTTTAAGGTTCTGCTTTCGTACTCCACCAAATCGTTGTATACATAAATTTCCCTAAACCGGGCCCTGTAACTGGTCGTGTCTTCCGTGTTGTAGTAGCCTTTAATAACCACTCTGGCTGAGTCGTGGTGTATTTCTACTAGCTTTTCTGATGGCCAGCCGCTGGCTTGGTAATAAACAGTTTCGTTGACCAAAGAATCAGGAAAATGCCGGGTATGGCTTACGGAATGGAGCAGTTCATTTTTTAAGGTTTTAGCAGTGGTTCTAAGCCCCCGGGTATCGTAGGTATAGAGTATCTCTGTGCGTAAATTGGGCTTTGGTTCTTCCGGCTTAGTGTTGGCCGAAACACCGGTGTTGCTCACGATGTCGTAGTATTCATCGCTCACCAGATCGTTCTGGCTGTTGTAGGCATAGAGCCAGTATCGGTTGAGCTGTTGGGTGCCACGATACTCTTCTTTGGAAATCAACTGCAATCGATCGTTGAAACGGAGTATGGTTTTGGAGTGAACTGTGCCAGTGACACGATACACCACCTCTTCAGCTGTTAGATCTTCATCATTGTAAGTGTAGGTAATGCGGGGAATACTCTCGAAAGAGTCTGTGCGAAGTTGCTCAATTATTCGACCGTGGGTATCGTATAGGTATGTTTTGATAGGACTGCCTGTCTTTTTGAAAACCACCTTGCGGAGCCTGCCCAATTCATAAAAGTATTGTTTGGATATGGGTGATTTATACAGACGTGCAGAGTCTCTGTTGTAGTTATACTCTTCGATGCTAAACTCCTGAGGCTGCCCCTTCAACTGGGTATCTATCCATATTTCTTGTAAGTGAGAAGACTCAAACGAAGGCAAAAGACGGGGAGACTGAGCCCATACGCAGTGTGCTGTGAGAAGTAGAAAAGTAATAAGGCGCATTAGCTAAATATACTGTGAATTAGCCTTATAGGTAAAGTACACGAGATGAAAATAATGTGCGTTAGCCTTTTGAGCCCGGCAGTACGCTAGGGTTAGTGGGAAGTAAGTGCCTACACATTGATGGAATGGTGGAAATAAAAAGCTGTCTCAAAGGTCGGCTAAGTTGGTTATTCTTAGTTTGACCGGGAATCTCGATTGGGTATTCATCCTCTAGGTTTACTTACTTAACCTGAGTTCGATGTAAGGAAGTAGTAAAATGTCCCCCTTAGGACTAGGACGTCATTGCGGAATTTTCCTCTGAAAACTTTACATACGCAAAGGAAAATATCCGC
>NZ_DDDQ01000160.1:0-6588 GCF_002336325.1 Roseivirga sp. UBA1976
GAGGTGGTTGGTGGGCTCATCGAGAATTAGTAGGTCGGGCTTTTGAATAAGCACCGAGGCAAGGGCTATTCGCTTTTGTTGCCCGCCAGAAAGTAATGCAACCTCTTCTTCTAGATTGTGGATGCCGAGCTTCCCCAGTATTTGTTTGGCCTGGCTCTCCAGATCCCATAGGTTTTGGGCATCTATTTGTTCTATAAGTTGCTGTACTTCACCGTGGTTTTCATGTCCGGCAGCCGATCGCACCAGGGCTCGCTCATATTGCTTAAGCAAAGCATGTTCCGGGTTGTTGCTATCAAAAACGGCATCGAGTACTTTTTGTCCGGAATAAAACTGCGGATTCTGCAATAGATGCTTTACCACAATATCGTTTTTAAAGACCACTTCGCCACTATCGGGAGTTTCCATTCCGGTAATCACTTTTAGCAGCGTAGATTTTCCCGAACCATTCACTCCAACCAGAGCCACTTTTTGGCCCTGTGCAATCCCAAAAGTAATGTGGTCGAGTATAAGCCGGTCGCCAAAAGACTTGGTGAGCTTTTCTACAGAAAGGTAATTCATAGTTCACAAAGCTACTACTGTAAGTGGTTTTGTCGAGAGGGCCGTTGAAATAAAAGTTCACCCGGTTGAATTTGTTCTTACGTAGTGTAATTAATTGGCCATAACACGGTCTTTATAACACGCAGTCCATGACAAATGACTCTGGGAGTAGAACAAAAATAGGTTGAGATGCATCGGAGAAGAATACCAAGAGGCTCTGGTTCTATACACTTAAAGTTATTGATAACCAATAAACGATGGCATCCAGCGTATTGATAGGAGAGCATGAGTGGGAGGGCCGGGGCAGATGAGAAGCGGGTCGAATGTTTATGGAGGTGAAAAGTGAGTTTTGGGGAGAAGTGATGAAATAAGGAAGACTATATTTTTTTGATCAGACATCAAAGGTTGAAATATTAAATATAAAATTAATGTTAAAAATTTTAGTTTGAACAAGTTTTAAACTATCATTATAGTTTACTCAAATCATCAACAACAACTCATGAAAAATAGAAAGGTCATGGTGATTACGGGCGTCTTTGTAGCCTTAATCATCTTTTTCATCACAAAGGTTAACAAAGGCTCTTCCATGGAGAGCGAGGTACTTACCCAGGTAAAGGTAGGTTTGTTTAGGTCTGAGGTAACCGCCAGCGGAGAGTTATATGCCAAAAACAGCGTAAATATCTTAGGGCCTGATGGCATGCGTCAAGCCAATATTTGGGAAACCACCATTAGCCACATCATCGATGAGGGCACTGTGGTGGCCAAAGGAGACTATGTGGCCAGGCTAGATCAGTCGGAGCTTGGACAAAAAATTCAGCAAGCCAGCAGTGATTTTACCATCAGTTCTTCACAGTATAAAGAGGCCAAACTAGATACGGCCATGGAACTGAGAAAGGCCAGGGAGGAAATGGACAATATGCTTTTCGAAATGGAAAAGCAGAAGCTAGTGCTGGAAAATTCACAATACGAACCACCGGCCACTATCAAGGAAAAAACAATGGAGTTGGAACGGGCCCAAAAAAGATATGATCAGGCCAAGGAAAACTACAAGTTGCAACTAGAAAAGGCCAAGGCCAAGGTGGCGGCTTCTGAAGCCGAAATGTTAGAAGACAAGAGGCGGCTCGATTTTCTTCAGGAAATATCAAATCAGTTTGTAATTACGGCTCCGGAGGCCGGCATGCTAATTTATAGAAGGGACTGGCGCGGAAACAAAATTGCGCAGGGGGGAAGAGTAGCCTCTTACGACCCTATTGTGGCTACTTTACCTGATCTTACCAGCATGATATCCAAAACTTATATCAATGAAGTAGATATCAATACCGTGAGCGCAGGCCAATTTGTGGAAATTGGACTCGATGCTTTTCCGGAAAAGAAGCTCACCGGGGTGGTGACCAGTGTGGCCAATATGGGACAGCAAAGACCTAATTCTGACTCCAAGGTTTTTGAAGTAGTAGTAGAAATTAATGAATCTGACACAACTCTTCGGCCGGGAATGTCTACCAGCAATAAAATAATTGCCAAGGTGGTAGAGCAGGCTATGTTTGTGCCCGTAGAGGCCATTCACAGCCAGGGAGATTCCATTACCTACGTACTATTGAAAGATGGACTGAGTATTGTGAAGCAAGAAGTGGAGTTGGGAATTTCTAATTCCGATCAGGTAATCATAAAGTCAGGATTGACTGAAGGACAGAGCGTGTACCTTTCCGATCCCAGTGGTATTAACGACTTCAGCCTTAAGAGGCTCAACAACTCCCAGTCCATCGCCCAAAACAATAAGTAATGTTGAAGCAATTAGCATCTAACATGGCCATAGCCATGGAAGCGGTTTTTGCCAATAAAATCCGGTCATTGCTTACAGCATTGGGTATTATTTTCGGAGTAGCCGCAGTTATAGCTATGCTGGCAATTGGAGCCGGTGCCCAGCAAGAGATTCTGGAGCAAATAAAGTTGGTTGGTGTAAACAACATTGTCATTACTCCGGTAATTGAACAAACAGAAGGAGAAGTACAAGCCGAAAATGCCGGAGGAGAAGCCCGAAAACAAAAGAACCTTTCCATCGGTCTCAATTTTCTCGATGTGGAAAGCATTAAGAGTATAGTGCCTGGCATAGAGGTGGTAAGTCCGGAGGTAGTGGTAGAAACTTCAGTTTCTCGCAACGCCTTTCATCGTAGTGCCAAGTTGGTGGGGGTTGAAAACTCATATTTTGAAATTGCCGGTTTCCGTCTGCTCGAAGGAAATTTCTTTAATGAGGAACATGCTGAAATGGGTAAGCCGGTATGTATTGTAGGTAAGTCTATAGCCGCCAAGTTCTTTAATGGAGAAGAACCTTTGGGTAAATACCTCAAGGTGGGAAAACATTGGCTCAGGGTAATCGGGGTTCTGGAAGAAAGACTTATTTCTGACAAGAGTATCAGTAATCTGGGCATACGAGACTATAATATGGATGTTTATACTCCGCTGAGTACGGCTCTACTTAGGTATGAGAATCGTGCAATGGTTTCTAATGCGGCCATTCAGGAGGCAATCAGGAATAGTAATATGGGAGTAGACCAGGGCAAAGCTAAAAACTATCATCAACTGGATCGTCTGGTGATAAAGGTGGCCGACTCCGATAAAATGAATGCCACCGCTGAGGTAATTAGTAAACTTCTTAAGCGCAAACACAGCCAGGTGGTGGATTATGAAATCACTATTCCTGAATTATTGCTGAAACAGCAACAGCGCACTAAAAACATCTTTAATTATGTGTTGGGAGGCATTGCGGGCATATCCTTATTGGTAGGGGGAATAGGAATTATGAATATTATGCTGGCTTCGGTTTTGGAGCGTATTAAAGAAATTGGGCTTCGCTTGGCAATAGGAGCCACCAAACGAGATATTATTTATCAGTTCTTGCTCGAATCGGTTATGATTAGCTTCAGTGGAGGAATGATAGGTATTATTTTGGGGCTGTCCATTGCCTTTGGCATTAGTCAATTGGCCGATATCCCAACACTGGTGCATATATCTTCTATTGCCCTTTCTTTTGGTGTGGCTGTTACGGTAGGAATAATATTTGGGATAACTCCCGCAAAACGTGCCGCCAGCCAGGATCCTATTACCTCGTTGCGTTATGAATGAGTGAATACTCGGATTGGGTTTTTCTTGCGGAAAGTAGGGAATTCGTTAATAATTGTATTTATTTGAAAAGTAACTGGTTTCCGTCTGAAACCAGTTCTAAACAAACTACTAACTAAACTAAAACGAAAGTCAGTTTCTTTCTCCGGTGGCCATTGGTTCCCGGTTGTTAAGATTTTTGATAAGAGCAGGGTAATTCTTGCTGGTTCGTATGGTCATTGTTCTACCATCGGTTCTATAGAACCTCAGCTTTCCCATTGACATCTCCGCCACGTTGCCTTCAAAAACGTAAGCTCTTTTTCGCTTTCCGTTTTCCAGGCGATAGGCCAGCGACATTCGGGTGAAAAAAGATTCGGCCACGCGACCTTTCGGAATCTTTCGTTCGTTTACTGCTTCATGGTTGCTATAAGACCTAAAGTGCTGGATAGTAGTGGGTAAAGGTTGATCTATTTCCGGAAAAAATGGAGACAGCATTAAACTGTCCCGCTCAAAATTGGACTGGTGAATTAGACGAATACCATCTATTTCAATCCAGTGCTCTGAACTGAACTCTCCTATAAAGTTGATCTCCAGCAGTTCTGCACTAAGCTTGTTTTGGGAGTGACAACCCAAAACCATTATCAGGCTGAGAATAAGAATTGACCCTATTGTTTTTGACCTTGACATGTGTTTGGTTAAATGAGGCTGTCTCAAGAATTTCACCGCTTCTTTCCTGACCATCACCACTTAAAAAATGGTGGCTAAAAGAGGATCGATCGATGAGACAGCCATTGTTTTGTTATCTATCAGGCTCCATCAGGATTTCCTATGCCTCCAAAGGTGTAGATTTCGAGGCCAAGTGCCTCCAGCTCTGATGCCGGTACTGGCATACTGAGAGGAGTGCCAGGAGGTAGTTTCAAATCATCGATGGTGGTGATTCGTCTGGTGAAGTAGCCATTGCAGGCCGCTTGCCAGCTCAGTTCTACCAGTCGCTCATAAGTGATTTCTCTCAGAAGCTCTTCATTGGTTTCTGCACCGGTTAGGGGAGCCAATTCTCCGCGTCCAACCCGACTTTCGTTAATGAGCTGCGCAGCTTCAATTTTACTTCCACCTGTTCTAACAAGAGCCTCTGCTCTGAGCAGGTTATTCTCAATAACTGTAAAGTGCGGCATAGGGCCCACTGAGTTATCATTTACAAAGTAGATATACCGGCTGTAGCTGTAATTACCAAAAATGTAGAAGCCCCGGTCAGACCTAAAAGGTACACTACTGTTGTAAGTAAAGTCGGTTTCCAGGCGTTTATCTCTGGGGCTGGTAATTTCGGGGTAAGACAACACATTGTCCTGCCAGGGGTAAGGTGCCGTTGGGTGGTCGGGGTCGGTATCACTGGCATTAAGAATGTCTCTGCCACCGGTTCCTCCTTCCATCATGTTAATCATTCGTTGCGAAACCCGCACCCAACCGGCATACTGTCCGTTGGTTAAGGCTCTGGTATACCAATCGTTTCCTCCATCGCCAATGGGTGCAATGTCTTGAGTTATACCGTTGGTAGTAAGTTCAAGCACTTGCTGCCAATTGGTTTCGTTTATGGTTTGCTCTGCATTTCTGGCCGAAAACACTTCAACTTTTGCAGCATATGACCGGGCAAAACGAGCCGCTTCCTGAGAAGAAAGTGTTACACCGTTGAATCCGTTAAAAATGATTTCCGGGTTTTCCTCAAAAATCTGAGCGGCCTCCAGGAACCTTGCTATTGCGGCATCGGCACACTCTCTATAAGACTGTAGCTCTAAGCTACCCAGGTCTGCATCGGTTAGGTCTTCGCTAACAATAAAACCCTGATCGAAGATCATGGCCACCCAGCCCAGGGCCAGGCCTTGCATCATGCGAGCATTGGCCAATACAGAAAGAGTGTGATCTTCACCGGTGTTGGGGTCAATGGCTTTGCCATCGAAGTTATCGCGCATTACCTTTAACACATCGTTCACCGGGCCTATGGAGTTATAGATTCCTCGCCAGGGGTTTCGGTTCACCCGAACGGTAGAAGCCGTGTTAGAGTTTACGAACGGTCTGGGAGGAATTCTGCCCCCATCGAACATGGCAAAGTTGGTCCATGAGGAGGACATGATTTGTGAGGCTACCGACAGGTACATATTGGGGTAAGAGATTTGGGTTTGTCTCCACCACTCTCCGTAGGCTCCCTGTATTAAAGAAGGGAACTCTGCCGGATTGGATAGCACACCGTTAATGTCTAAAGCATTGTTGTTTTCAACCTCCAGATCATCACAGCTTTGGGTAGTGATCATAAGAGCCGCTACCGATAATGAGAATATGTATTTTTTAAGTTTCATATCATTCTGTTTAAGTAGGTATTAGAAAGTGAATGAAATTGAACCTGAGAAAGTCCTGATGAGCGGGAAGGTATATGTATCGTAACGATCATTTATACCTCCAAAAGTTGGATCGAAGCCACGGTATTTAGCAAACAGCAGTACGTTATTGGCAATAGCACTTAGTTGTACACTTCTAAACACGTTGTTCAATCCCAACTTGCTAAGCTGTGCTGTTCTCAGTTCATAGTTTACTGAAAGTTCTCTCAGTCTAATGTGTGAGGCATCTTCTACATACTCAGCGTTCAATCGTCTACCGTTGTAAATGGATTGTCTGAAGCTGGAGTAGTGTCTTTGCCCTTCCGGTCGGTGCGCTTGATCATAGTCCGGGCCAAGTCCGTCCCTATCGAGCGACTGTAAGCCGGCATTGTACACGTCTCCACCAATCTGGCCTTCCCATAGCATGTACACATTCACATTTTTATATCGGAATCCCGTTCTTAACCCCAGGTTTAGGTCGGGACGGGCGTTTCCAATCAGCAGTTCCTGTGCTTCCTCACCATTATCGTTTACAATGGGCACCACACGCTCCTCATTAGTGTATTGAGTTCCTTTTGGAATTACGTAT
>NZ_DDDQ01000170.1:0-7947 GCF_002336325.1 Roseivirga sp. UBA1976
AGTACCATTAAGCCGATAAGCATCTCCCTCCTTTTCGGCAGTTCCAAACATTCCTCCGCTTCCACCCAAAATCGCTGACTGAGCAAAAACTTCTTGGGCAACTTCGGGCCGAAGGTTACCTATAAAAAAATTAGCACCACTACACAAAGTGACCGTCCAACCTAAACTACCGTCTAACCTAGCCAAAGCTTGCAGAGTTTTCAAACCATCAGAAAGGGAACACTCCAGTCCGCCAAAAGCTTTTGGCACCCAGATGTTCCATAGATTTTCTTCCTCTATCCATTGCAACACCTCTTTTCTAAAAACTGCTGCGTCATTCAAATATTCTTTAGGCGGTTGCATAAGTAAGCTCACTTTCGTTCTTCATTAATTTTCGCCATTTCAGATATCCCGATGTACCCATTATAAATAAGAACACGGTCATTCCAGCATATATATAAAGCTCTTTATAAACCATTAGTGGAATGGAAATGATGTTGCTGATATTGAGGTAAATCCAGTTTTCGATTTTACGCTTGGCCATCAGCCACATTCCGGCCCATGCAAAAGCCACTACTACGGCATCCCAAATGGGAACATCGGAATCTGTATGAAATGTAAGCCAGTAAGACATCAGCAAAAAACAAGCTAATACAATACCATTAGCCTTCAAAAACTCATTTTTACTGACTATGGAAATGGGCGTTTCCTTTTTTTGCCTGCCAAACCGTCAATAAACCCAGCCATAAACACTCATGACCAAATAGTACATGTTCAGTAGAATATCAGCATAAAGTGCGCTCTGATAAAGCACCCACATACTGATTAAGATGGAGGCAATACCAAACAGATAGGTATGCACATTGTTTTGACGGGCCAGCACTACTTGTACTATGCCAAAGAGAGTTCCCAACCCTTGAAGCCAGGTAAGTTGTGTTAAAAATTCCTCGATCATTGTTTTTAGGTTTCAATGAAATGAGGAGATGAACCAGCCCTTGCAGCACGGCAAAAGCTTTATTTTCCCTACGCCAGCATTATCTGGATCAGGTGCGGAGCCAAACTCCTGGGTATCATCTCAGCCTGCGCAAGCAAGCACCCCATTTTGGGCAAATGTAAGATTCCCCCAAAAGGAAGGAAAGGATTCAAAAGATTTAAATTTGAAGAAATACCTAGCTCATCTCTTCTAGCGAGCTAACCTTCTATCTTTGAGTCGAAATAGCTAAAACTCATCAATCAAAAATACTGATATGTCCATTTCAAAAGAGTCTGAATTAGAAGGAATGAAAAGAGTAAGCGAAGTGGTTGCCACAACGCTAAGGCTAATGAGAGAACATGCAAAAGTGGGCATGTCTACGAAAGAGCTAGATAATTTTGGGGGCGAAATTCTTAAGAGCCATGGTGCCAAATCTGCTCCTTATGAGACTTATGGATTCCCTGGCTATACATGTATTAGTGTAAATGAAGAGGCTGCTCACGGAATTCCGTCTGATCAAAACATCTTGAAAGAAGGCGACCTGGTGAATATTGATGTTTCTGCAGAACTCGATGGCTTCTGGGCAGATAATGGAGGCTCTTTTGTTTTAGGCAAAGACATTCACAATCATCAGCCGTTGGTAGATGCTTCTAGAGATATTCTTCACAAGGCGATCCACAGCATCAAAGGAGGGGTGAAAATCTCTGACATTGGTTATCTGATAGAAACAGAAGCCAAAAAATCGGGCTATAAGGTAATTAAGAATCTAGCAGGGCACGGTGTAGGCAGAAGCCTGTACGAAGCACCAGAAGACATTCTAAACTACAGGGTAAAAACAAACAGGGAACGATTCAGAAAAAACACCACTGTGGCTGTTGAAACCTTTATTTCGACCCAATCAACTGTAGCGGTTCAACTAAACGATGGCTGGACGTTGGTGGGCAACAGAGGTGGTTATGTAACGCAGCACGAGCACACTATTTTGATTACGGATGGCGAGCCTGTAATCCTCACGCAGTCCAATGGTATTTGGGGTTAAATAAACCACTATGGGCTGAAAGCACCACAGTTTTAGAAGCAACTGAAAGTCGCTTTGAATGGCCGACTTAGAAAATGTACGATCTTTGATTTACGATTGACGTCAATCAAAATTCGTACATCGTAAATTCCAGGATGCTTTTTAAAAGCTAAAGCGAAATGCACTAAAGTGCATAGTTTTAACTCCTTTTGTGACCAATAAAATGAGGCTGCCTCAAAATCCACTTTTTTAGTCATTCCCAGCTTGACCGGGAATCCCTATCGGCCTGTAGAGTCATTTTGGGGATTCACTCCGTAATTATCAGAACCGAGTCGAGAATGATGGTTAGACTTTGTGAAAGCCTCTTCCCTAATTAGTTACTCCTTTTTTTGAATCTATCTCCTCTTTCCTCTTGCGATGTATTCGATTTTATTAGTTACTTTGCAACTCAAAGTACTTTTAAATAAAAAATAATGAATGAAAATATCTCAAACACAGTCTCTTCAACGGGTTTAATGAAAAGAATGCTCATTGGAGGAATCATTGGCCTCGTGCTTATAACACTATTTCTAATTTCAGCTGATGAGGCTGATCCTTCTTGGAACAAACTCTGGTTTATTAAGCCATTAATTATCACTCCCATTGCTGCTGCAATGGGTGGCGGCCTTCACTTCTATGTCGATAAAATCTTCAGCACAAACAACTGGAGCAGGGTTTTAGCATTCATAGTTAGCACACTAGGTTTTGTAGTGACACTCTGGTTAGGCACAGTCCTCGGACTCAACGGCACCTACTGGAATTAAAAAAATTTATTCACGCACTTTGTATTTCAAAGTAAAATATACTCAAATGTTCAATCACTCAATATTTTCAACAGCAAAGTACTCTAGCCACCTGATATCTAGAGGCCTCTTATTTTTAATCAGCCTGCTTTTCTTTGCCTCAACCAGGTCATTACTACTCATGGCTCAACAAGAGTCCGATGCCATCGACCAATTATTTAGCAGCATAGCAACCGATGAGCCCGGTTGCTCTTGTTCCTTTTCAAAAAATGGAGAAGTACTATTCAATAAAGCCTATGGTTTGGCCAATATGGAGACTAAAACACCTCTCCAACCAAGCTCCGTTCTCGATGCCGGCTCAGTAGTTAAGCAATTTGTAGCAGCATCTACCCTACTGCTCGTAGAGCAAGGGCAACTATCGCTACATACTGATATACATGAGTACCTGCCGGAACTACCACCTTACGAACACCCGGTTACACTTTATCATTTACTCACCCACACATCAGGAATTCGCGATTGGACCGGCATACGAATGATCTCTGCTGCCGATGAGGACGCCCTTACCATGGTCTTGCGCCAAAAGTCGCTCAATTTTGCTCCCGGGGAGCAATGGTCTTATTCGAACAGCGGCTACGTATTGCTCAAAGAGATCGTGGCGAGGGTAACGGGTTTAACTTTTGGTGAGTTTGCTTCCACCTACCTCTTTGAACCATTAGGAATGAAAAATACCACATACACTCAATATCCGGATAAAACATCCAATCTGGCACTGGCCTACGAAAAGGGAAAGAGCGGATGGGAAAATGCCGTGCTGGAAAACAACGACCGTGGTGGCGGTGGCGCTTTGATGACTACTGCACCGGATTTACTGTTATGGACTCAGGCGCTTGCACAACAAAAACTAGGTGAATTTGTAACCAACAACCTACTAACTCCGACACGCCTAAATAATGGAAGGGAACTCTCATATACCAAAGGGCTGTTCGTGACCTCCAACGAGCTGGGCAAGCTCATATGGCACACGGGTAGTGCCGGAGGTTATAAATCACTGGTAGGCCATCTACCAGCTCATGGTTTATCCATTGCCATTATGTGCAATTCGGGTGACCAGATCAATAGAACTGCACTTGCCGGCCGGATTTTCAGGTTGTTCGCTGAACCACAAACTCAGTCGTATCCCCCCGGCAAAGAAGATGTGATGGTACCGGAAGATATACTCAATGCACGTAGTGGATGGTATATCCATAAAAAGGACAAGAACCTGCTCCAGTTAACCGTGAATAAGAATAGACTGGCTATTGTAGGCGGACCGATGCTCAGTGCCAAAAGCAATACTAACTTTATCAATACTCGCAGAAATATCGAGTTCCGCTCAGAAGACCAGTTCGAAGTCGAATTTCAACCTAACGGCAGCTTTACGCTCACTTCTATGGAAGGTCAACAAGAAATATATGTACCAGTAGAACCATACCGGCCTGCCATAGATGAATTGAGTCGCTATGAAGGTCGTTATGAGAGCAAAGACCTCAAAGCTGTTTTCCATATAAAGGCCACAGAAAAACAATTGGTCGTATATTTGGAACACGCTCCTATGCAGCGGCTTCCCTTTAGCCCGGTTGTAAAAGACATGTTTGTCTTTAGAAGAATGCACATTGGGTGGATAAGGGACGACCAAGGCTCAATTGTTGCCTTAACCTATAGTAACCCTGTTCTGAAAGATGTCAGGTTTACCAGACTCAACGACTAACCAATGACACAATCGACAGCACAATTGACATCAGAACCTGATGCCGTACAGGAGTTCTTTGTTCCGGAAGGCTCCATTGTGCGGAAAATATGGGCCGATGGAGATACCATACTACTTATTTTTGCAGGAGCCGCAGCAGAATTTGCGCTTAGCAAAGCCGTGGACTGGTTGTACTTTACCGGCCGCCTTCCCTCCGACCCTCTGGGACGCTTACTATCTACAGTTACCTACGCCAAGCGCATTGTATTCTCCCAAAAACAAGATGCCTTTAAAGCCATAGACAGCATTTCGGCCATACACCACGGAGTGGAGTACAAACGAGGCTTTCAAATTCCAGAATGGGCCTACAGAGATGTACTCTTTATGCTTATTGATTACTCCATAAGAGCCTATGAAGTACTTCATCGCCAACTCACTAATGAGGAGAAAGAGGAAGTGTTTCGGGTCTTTAATCAACTGGGTGAGAAAATGGAAATGACCGGTCTGCCGGAAACCTATCAAGTATGGATGAACATGCGCCAAAAACACCTTAAACGAAACCTGGAGTTTAGCGACTATACCAGCGACCTATTTTTGCAATACAAACTTCACCTGGGGTCTTTTCGTTACCACATGCTGTTACAGGTACAAGCAGTTTTGGCCCCCAAAAAGGTACGCTCATTAATGGGCCTGAAGAAAAAGAGACCTATTCTTCTCTTAATTGGCTTCTACAGAATCATTCGCCCCCTTGGGTTAAATTCATTCCTAAAAAGACTTGTATTGCCCGGTCAATACCGTCAGCAGTTTATGCAGTTGGGAGGAACCGCTTGAGGTTTGGTGGTTCATTGTTCTTAATTCATAGTTCTTGGCTTTTGATCTACCGAATATGTGCTAGCCGGAAATGGGGTAAACAATACAACTTATATTAGGGCAAGAATAACCCGAGACCACTTTCTGGCTCCTATTGAAGGACTCCAATCCGTTTTTTAGTACAATCTTAGGGCTGCTTATTTTAGCCACGAGCTGTATCCTCACAGCGTCTTTTAACAGCCATTTGTAAAGACACAAATGGAGCCAAGGTTAAGAAATATACTTCATGCGACTTAAGTAAGTAACCCTCTTTTATTGGTAGTGTAAGACCAATTCCTGTTTCAAAGATTTGATACCCATGCAAAGGGTCAATGAAGGCATTTAAAACAGCAAAAATGAAAAAGCATTAATTCTCGTAGATATTTTTTAAGAAATAGCATTCCTGTGAGCCGTTTTCAAAGTCAAGATTTTCTTTTAAAAGAGCCTGATCAGCAAATATTATATCGAAAAAGCCTTCAACTTCTGTTACAAAGTGCTTTTTTGGACTATCTCCATCCAGTCGGATATAAAATATGTCAAATAGATTCTTCCCCTTATCACCAATGAGATACTTTTTCCCGTTTGCTCGATCAATAGTAAAATACCAGCTTTTTGCCTCTCCCTCTGGAAATAAAATTTGATCTATAAGCTTCGTTTTTAAATCAAAAACATAGCATTTACCTACCATGGGAATACTGAAATAGACCTTGTTTTCCCAATGTATCACCTCCCCTAAGGCAAACAAATCTCTTTCTTGAAATGATTTCCATTGATCCCCTTTTAGAGGCTCAGAAATGGGGTTAATCCAATTTTTCTCTTTAGAACCAGTGTGTTGGTAATAGAATCTAGGGATATTCTTTTTGTCCCTTTTTTTTGTTCTGTCTTTGGCCTTAGTAGTATATCCAAAAGTAAGGCCTTGGTAATTAGCCAGAATCACATCGCTCATATCGCCAGAGAAAATTTTAGCACCACCTTGATTAGGTGTGGTTTTGATCTCAACTATCTTGTCAGAATCAATAATGTAATCGGTAGTCTTTAGGGATGTTGCTATAGAAAAGTAGTTATCCTTGAAGATAGAAACGTTATTAATGAAACCACTTGTGATTACCAATGAATCTACAACCAAATGGTTCTCATTGAATAGCAGTATGAGGTCGTTTTTGACGTATTTGCCTGACTGATATTTAATATTACCTAAAAAATATGAGTTACTAATTGGCCATAGCTGGTTAATGCTATAAGCTTGACTGCAATAAAATAGATTTTGAGGAGCCTCAAGTTCCTGACCAATCAAAGAAAAACTCATCAAGAGTTTAAAAACAAACAACTTACTTTTTAAAGTCATATTTAAAATTGTACCTAAGGAAATCTTCCCCTGCATAGTTTGAACATTTTCCAGAAACTACATATCCTGTCTTAGTGGGCAAAGCTCTAACCCAAAGTGCATCATTTCCCAGAAATATTTCCGAGATTTTTTCAAGGTTCTTATTGAACAAGATTAACGAGTATGTCTTGTCGCAATTGTTCATGTTAAGTTTACCATCATTATCATAAAGGGGGCTACTGTGAAACACCAGCCTGCTGAATAGTTCAGAACCTTCGTGATAGTTGATCTGCCCGTAATGTGCCGCGGTGATATGAAAGTTTATAGACTCCTGTATATCGTAGTTTTGACCTAATGGTTCCTGAAGCTGGTCAATGTATTGGCTGGCCATACAAACATCCTCAATTAGTTGTCCGGCTTTATCATAAACTTGAATTGAATGATTAAAAGGGTGAGAAACGAATACCAGATCGTCCTTTATTTCAAAGTATGGGTAAGTATACTTGTCAGGTAGATATATGGAAGAACTGGTCAGTTTTGTTGAATGCCCTCCCATTTCCGAGACAATTTGGCTTTTGTATATATCATAAACGACTAGAGCGTTTATACTATTCTTGTTTGGGTAAAGCCAGTAATCGAAAGCATCTAAATTGAACACTAGCTTGCCATCGATAATTTCAATTTTCCCTTGATCATGGTTTTCCAGAAGGCTCGGCAAAGAGCCTTCTAGAAACCAACTAGCACTCAAATTGCTCAGGTTTATCTCCTCCTTAATTATACCTGATGTGTCCATTCTATAAATTTTTCCTTTCAAACCGGTATTGAAGTAGATCGAGTCGTAATCGAAAAAGCTGGTAACACCAATGTTCAAAGGAGGTCCATCAATCTCTCCTTTTGCAATAACCTCCCCTTTGGAAAGGTTAAACAAAGTATATTTTGAAGTATGCTCCCCTGTTTCCAGAAGTAATATTTCATCTCCCTCCTCCAAGAGTGAATATTTGGCTTTTGTCTTGAATGTTTCAGATGATATGGCAATCGGCTTTAATCGAGAGCGTACAAACTCAATAGTTTGGACTGAGTCATCATCGGCTACCGTTGAGCAGGGTCTCAAATATTCCTTCAGCATTGAATGGTTTTGGCAAGAATAAATGATCAGTAATGGTAATAGAAGAAAGAGCTTTTTGCGCATGATAAAAAAGGTACCGTAATTATGATATAGTACATTATTAGTCTCGATAATTTACAGGGTTACTCATTTAGATCGCATTTGTTAGATCCAGTATACTAGCCACA
>NZ_DDDQ01000007.1:0-31261 GCF_002336325.1 Roseivirga sp. UBA1976
TGCCGGGAAAAAATCTGAAGTGGTATTGCTCGATAAGGCATTGGGAAACCTGGCCACCAACAATGCCCGGCAGGTATATGCTCAGGTAGTAGGACTCAACATATATGAAAGTGTCGATGCCGGCTTACAACTTAGTGTGGGTGGTCGTGGGTTAGATCCCAACCGAACATCTAACTTCAACACCCGTCAAAATGGTTATGATATAAGTGCCGATGTGTTGGGGTATCCCGAAAGCTACTACACCCCTCCGGCCGAAGCTTTGAGTGAAATACAAGTAATCCGAGGAGCGGCCTCCCTTCAGTATGGAACGCAGTTTGGTGGCCTGATTAATTTTAAAATGAAAGAGCCAAACCCTAAGAAGAAAGTGGAGCTGACAAGCCGGCAAACCGTTGGGTCTTTTAATCTCTTTACCAGCTTTAACAGCCTTTCCGGAACCACGGGAAAGTTTAGTTACTATGCCTACTTTAACTATAAGACGGGCGATGGGTTCCGGCCTAATTCGGGGTTCGATTCAAAGAATTTCTTTGCGAATATGAACTACCAACTCAATGAAAATACCCGACTGTCGTTCGACTATACCCATCTAAACTACCTGGCACAACAGGCCGGGGGTCTTACCGATACCCAGTTCAACCGGAACCCCAATTTTAGCAACCGGGAACGCAATTGGTTCGAAGTGCAATGGAACCTAATGGCCTTAAAGCTGGAACATAAGTTTTCAGGTAATACAGACTTTAGCCTGAACCTCTTTGGGCTTGATGCTTCCAGAAACTCCGTAGGATTTAGAGGTAACCCTACCCAGTTGAATTCAAACCCCGTGTCGGAGCTGGACGAGCAAAACAATGATGGCACCTATGTGACTCCTCGGGACCTTATTAGGGGAGATTTTAATAATTGGGGTCTGGAGTCTAGGCTGCTTACGCGCTATAAGCTGGGGGGAAAAAATGCTGTTTTTCTCATTGGTACAAAATTTTACAAGGCAGAAAATCGGTCGCAGCAAGGCCCCGGGTCGTTAGGGGTAGGGGCCGATTTTAATTTTGCCAGGCAGGAGTTTCCCGATTACCCCAATCAATCAGACTTTCTGTTTCCAAACCTCAATGTATCCCTGTTTGGAGAAAATATCTTTTATCTAAACAACCGTTTATCGCTTACCCCCGGCTTTCGCCTGGAGTATATTAAAACGGAAAGCCAGGGTACTTATACGCAAGTTAATTTCGACAATGCCGGCAATCCAATTTCCAACCGTACACTGCAAGACAACCGGGAACTCAATAGAAGCTTTCTTCTGCTGGGTTTGGGCCTAAGTTACGATCACTCAGATAATTTGGAGGTGTATGCCAATCTTTCTCAAAACTACCGCTCCGTAACCTTCAGTGATATTCGTACGGTGAATCCTACGTTTATCATAGACCCCGAAATTAGGGACGAAACAGGGTTTACGGCCGATTTCGGACTTAGGGGCAAGTGGAACGAAACTGTTTCATACGATTTGGGCGGTTTTGGCCTGCTGTATAACGACCGCATTGGCATTATTCTGGACGACAGGGCCAACAGGGTGAGAAAGAACATTGGTAAGGCATTTATTTACGGACTGGAAACTTTTGCCGACTGGAATCTGGCAAGAACACTTCAACTCGATGCTAACCAATTTAAGCTCAATTGGTTTGTGAATGCAGCTTTTACCAGTTCAGAATATTTAGAGTCTGAAGAGAACAATGTGGTAGGCAAAAAGGTGGAGTTTATTCCCACCGTTAACCTCAAAACGGGGCTGAGCGCGGGATATAACAATCTACTCTTGAGCCTGCAGTTTACTCACCTCACCGAGCAGTTTACCGATGTACAAAACTCGGCAGTGCCTGAAGAGGGTGATGCCCGAAACGGTGTGATCGGAGAAATACCGGCCTACAGTGTAATGGATCTGTCCATGTCCTATACCCTGGGGCGCTGGAAAATTGAATCGGGAATAAACAATTTACTGAACGAGCGATATTTTACACGCAGAGCCACCGGATACCCCGGACCGGGTATTATACCTTCAGACCCAAGAGCCTACTATTTTACTTTGCAGCTGAAGTTGTAGTTCATTCTAAGGCGCTTTTTACATGGAGCCTTAGACTTTTCTTTTATTTACTTAACAAATATGAAAATAATAATTACTTTTACTTTTGTTAAGTAAATAGTAAGCTATGTCAGATCGTACTTTGGGAGAATTTGAAGAGTTGGTTTTGCTTATGGTTGCCGCTCATCATCAGGCGGCCTATGGGGTGTTGATTCTGGAAAAGCTGGAGCAACAGCTCAACCGAAAACTCAACATTAGCGCCATTCATGTAGCGCTTAAGCGATTGGAGGGTAAAGGATTTGTTACCTCTAGTTATGGGGGTATAACAAACGAACGTGGGGGGAGACGCAAGAAGCTTTATGCCCTTACCGCGGCAGGAAAAAAGGCTCTGGATACCAATTATGAGCTTAGAACCGGCATTTATCGCCAAATACCGAACATCTCCTTTGGTCAATGAATCATTTTCCTCCCAAATATGCACTTAAATTTTTGCGCTGGTTTTGTCGCGAAGACTACTTAGAAGAGATAGAAGGCGATTTAGTTGAGGTTTTCGAGAAGCGTATGCCCCGGTCAGGGTTTTGGGCCAAAGTCTACTTCTATTGGTTAGTGCTCCGGTGTTTTAGGCCGGGTTTTGTGAAGTCATTTATTAAGGTCAATTATTCAAATACAACAACCATGTTTAGCAATTATCTTAAAGTTTCCTGGCGGAACTTACTCCGGCAGCCATTCTTTTCATCTCTCAACATAGTTGGCCTGTCCATTGGTATGGCAGGGGCACTCATTATTGGTTTGTTCATTCATTTTGAGCTCAGTTTTAATCGTTCTTTTGCTCATTCTGAACGAATCTTTAGAGTTAATATAGACAACAAAATTGCGGGAGAAGTCAATGAATATGCAGCCGTATCAGGCCCGCTGGCCAATGTTATGCTTCGTGACTTTCCACATGCAGAGAGTATAACACGCTTTCGGCATACCAACAGCATATTTATTCGTTCGGAGAATGCAACGCACAATGTAAAGGAAGAACAGGTGGTGGGAGCTGACTCCGCCTTTTTTAGTTTTTTTGGGATAGACTTGCTGTATGGCGACCCACATTCTGCGCTGTCGGAGGTGAATAGTCTTGTGCTCACAAAGAGTGCTGCCGAGAAACATTTTTCTATCCATGAGGCCGTAGGGCAAATAATGATTCTTGACAACGACCAAAAATATTGGGTCAGGGGCGTAATAGATGATTTCCCCAAAAACTCATTATTTAGAGATTACACCGTTTTAATCTCCATAAACAGTTTTGATGATTATGACAGTCCTGCCTGGAACAATTGGAACTTTCCCACCTTTATAAAACTAAATCCCGAAGCCACTAAGGCACAACTGGATGACTACCTGGCTACTGTTAAGGAGCGCTACCTTATTCCTTGGGCCATGCAGTTTATCCCAGGGCTTACGATTGAAAGCGCTCAGGAACAAGAAAGGACCACAGGAAACTACATGCGTTTTGAGTCCATAGCACTCACAGATATTCACCTCAAATCGCCTAATATTTCTGGTGAGTTTAGCCTGAATGGTGATATTAAAGACGTTTATATTTTAAGCTTCATAGGTCTGCTGCTCATCTTTTTGGCCAGTGTAAACTTTACTAACCTTTCTACGGCTCGGTCGCTCAACAGAGTTAAAGAGGTGGGTATTCGAAAAACATTGGGTTCTCATAGAAAAAGCCTTGTTCATCAGTTTCTGGTAGAATCCGGTTTGGTGTCTTTCCTTTCGATGGTTTTGGCGCTTTTGCTTAGTTTTTTGGTCTTGCCCTATTTCAACTATCTATCCAATCGCTCGCTCGAAATTCCGGCAGGTCAATGGCAGTTTTGGGCAGTGCTTCTGGTTGCTACCCTGGTATTATCATCGCTTTCAGGTAGTTATCCGGCTCTTTTTCTTTCCCGATTTTCCCCTATAAAAGCACTCAAAGGGCAAGGGGTTCAACCGTCCAATGGGGCTCACATTAGGAGCTTGCTCGTAATTGTGCAGTTTATGGTGTCGGTGTTTCTTATCGCCAGTACTTTGGTGGTATTTCAGCAGCTTTCCTTTATCAGAAATAAAGATCTGGGTTTTAAGAAGGAGCAGGTAGTTGTACTCAACGATGTGCAAGTACTTGGCAATAATGCCCTTACTCTAAAACAGGAAATAGAAAAATTATCCAACGTAAAAAGCGTGTCATTGAGCAGCTATTTACCAACACCTTCGGCCCGCAGCGGACTCACCTATTTTCCTGAAGGTCATGTGTTTGAACCAGATAAAGCAATAATAATTGGTCAGTGGGAGGTAGACTTTGACTACCTGCGTACCTTAGGCCTTGAGCTTGTGGCCGGTAGAGATTTTGACGACAAGTTAAAAACCGATTCGAGCGCAGTCATTCTCAACGAGGCCGCTGTTGCCATGTTGGGTAAAACACCCCAATCTGCTATTGGGCTAAGACTAACGCAAGACTTTAAGCGTGAAGACAAGGAGAATATGGAATTTTCTACTGTGATTGGAGTAGTGAAAAACTTTCATTTTGAGACTCTTCGCAACAGTATTGACGGGTTAAGTCTGGTATTGGGTAAGGAAGCCAATCGAATGATGATAAAATTAGAGACAACTGATTATTCCAAAACCCTTGAGAAGGTAGAACAGCACTGGGCCAGCGTGGCAGATGGTCAGCCCTTTGATTATTACTTTATGGACGATTCCTTTGCTACGACTTATGACGCAGAGCAGCGTCTCAGTAAAATGTTTATCATTTTCACCCTCCTCTCAGTATTCATTGCCTGCCTTGGACTTTTCGGTTTGGCGGCTTTCAATGTTCAGAGGCGATCCAAAGAAGTTAGTATCCGAAAAATATTGGGAGCCAGTGTATTTAATATTTCCGTTAGCCTTTCTGCCGGATTTTTACGGTTGGTGCTGTTGGCCATACTTTTGGCTACACCACTGGCCTGGTACGCCATGAACAGGTGGCTTCAAGACTTTTCCTATCGTATTGATTTACCCTTTTGGGTATTTGTCTTATCGGCTATTCTTGCTATTGGAATCAGCTTGCTTACTGTGAGTTATCAAAGCCTTAGAGCAGCTATACGCAATCCTGTGCATGCTATCAGAAATGAGTAAGTCGCATTTCGTGCAATCGTAGCCTTAAATTTATTTCTGGCCGTGGAACAAATTTTTTGAAGAGCCCTATCTTTGAGTCCAAACAGAAATAACATGAGAAGAAAGATTATAGCAGGAAACTGGAAAATGAATAAAACCCTTTCAGAAGGGCTTGCATTGGCCTCTGAGGTGGTAAACATTGCTCAAGACGAAGTTCCCTCAGGAGTGTCGCTGGTATTGTGCACTCCGGCCATTCATTTGTCTCAGGTTGCTGCCATACTAAAATCTGCCGATCGTGTATTTCTGGGCGCTCAAAACATGAGCGAACATGAGTCAGGCGCATACACTGGCGATATTTCGGCCGATATGATTAAGTCAGTGGGTGCAGGCTATGTGATTTTAGGCCATAGTGAGCGCAGAGAGTATCACCACGAAACGAACGCTCAACTGGCGGCACGGGTCAAGTTGGCCTTAAATAAAGGGTTGACTCCCATTTTCTGTTGCGGGGAAAGTCTTGCTACGCGCGAGGCAGGAGAGCACGTAGGTTTTGTAAACAACCAGCTGAAAGAAAGCTTGTATGAACTTTCGGCCGAGGAGATGAGCAAAGTGGTAATTGCCTATGAGCCTATTTGGGCCATTGGCACTGGAGTAACTGCTTCTTCAGATCAGGCACAGGAAATGCACCAGAGTATTAGAGCCTCGTTGGCCGGTCAGTTTGGAGAACAGGTAGCCGGTCAGGTATCCATACTTTATGGTGGCTCGATGAAGCCCGATAATGCTGCAGAACTTTTGGCCCAGCCCGATGTGGACGGAGGATTGATAGGTGGTGCCTCTCTGAAGGCACGCGACTTTATTCAAATTGCTAAGTCGTACTAATGGACTTTATACAGATAAACGTTCACTGCGACCCGCCATTTCGAGAAATACTAATTGCAGAAATGGGCGAACTGGATTTTGAAACCTTTATGGATACGGAAGTAGGTTTCGAAGCCTATATTCAAGAAGAGTTGTTTAGCCACCCTGCTTTGCAAACGCTCTTTAACCGGTATAGAAAACAGACCAGAATTTGGTACGAGCTCAAGAAAATACCTAAAGAAAACTGGAACGAGGAATGGGAGAAAAATTATGACCCAATAGCTGTTGGAGATCAGATTTATGTAAGAGCCACCTTTCACGAAGCCAAGCCTCAGGTGCCTTACGAGATTATTATTAACCCACAAATGTCTTTTGGCACCGGCCACCACGAAACTACTCACCAATTGCTGGCACTTCAGTTGACGGTAGACCACAAAGGTAAAAAGGTACTGGATGTAGGCTCGGGAACCGGTATTTTAGCCATTATGGCCGCCAAGCTGGGAGCCATTTCCGTGGCGGCTACCGATATTGACGATTGGTGTATTGAAAACGCTTTGGAAAACTTTGGCCTTAATAATATAGAACCGGCTTTTGTGAAACAAGGCACCATTCATGAACTACGGCTCAGTGAGAGCTACGAAATCATACTGGCAAACATTAACACTCATGTACTTCTCGATGAAATGGAGGAGTATAACAAACTACTAAGCCCGGAAGGACATTTGTTCTTGAGTGGGTTCTACAACACCGATAAGGCCAGAATAATGGAAAAAGCAACCTCATTGGGGTTAAAAGAGGTAAAATCTACAACCGAGAAAAACTGGGTTGCGTTAGTTCTTGAGAAAGTGGAGTAATCGCTCAAGAATATCCTTAATTATTCGTTCTTTAAGATAGCCAAATCCAGAACCCCTATGCACAAGAGCATTCTTTGGTCAATATTGCTCAGCTGTTTGTTAGTTCAGTCGCTTGCCGGACAGTCTTCCGAACCTGCCGACTCAGTAGTGCTTACCCCAAATGTTAAGACTATTGTTGAGGCTGCAGATGTAAGCATCTTTCCTCAGGAATATCACTTCTTTATAGAGAACTACCAGAACAATGGTTTTTCTGCCGTTTCTAAAAACAATCTTTTACATGCTCTGCTAGCACTGGATAAAAAGCGAGTGAGAATTCGCTACGACATTAAAGAGCTGCTCGATGGTTTGCGTTTGGCCAGAGAGGAAAGAAGCTTTTCTTCCGAAGCCATGGAAAAACTGAGCTATTCTATTCGGAAGGCCGCAGAGAACTACGACAGGATTCAGCTCGACTACTACATAAAAACGCTTTATACATTCTTAAAAGATCAGGCAATTTATAAAGACCGTTACCAGGCAGTATTTTTTAGAAATGCCGAGTATGAAATTGCTTTCAATGAAGACAACTACTCTGACAATCTGATCATTGTTCAACAACCCGAAGAACCGGTTGACATTGAAACCTTAAAGGCTCAGGCGAGAGGAGAATATATTGAGCCAAAGAAGGAGGTTGCCGACCCCTTTACCAAAGAGATGCCCGAAATATATCGTGAAATGGGTTCAGTTATACACTTAAAGCGAGGCGATATAGTACTGGCCAGTCAGACCGATACCTTTACAATTGAGCGAACAGAAGGATATTTTCTGTTCGATCAGAAGTTATTCAGAGGTCAGGATGGATACATAGACTGGACGGCCTTTGGTGTGGCCAAAGAGGCCATGCAAGTGAGGTTGGGTAGCTATGAATTTCCGGTAAATGCTCACGATTTTAAGTTCGAAAACGTATGGTTCAATCAGCCGGCTAAAATCGATGAGCCAATATCTGGCGAATTGACCCTGAACTTGCGTCCGGCCCGTAGCGAAAGAGGTACCTACCCCAGGTTTATCTCATACAATGCCGGAACACCCATAAAAGGACTTGGCTCTGAAAAGCTCACGTTCAAAGGAGGGGTCAATTATCAGGGCATGAATTTTTATTCGAAAACAGCTTATAATGAACCCTCAACTCTCATTGGCAGAGTAAACGGAGAGGTGCGATTTAAGGCTATCAGCAAAGACTTTGTATTTAATAACAAAGACTCGCTGGTTTCGGCAGTTCAGGCCAATATAACCCTCTACCACGCGCAAGATTCTATTTTTCATCCAGCCATAGAGTTTGTGTATGATTACAAGCGCGATCGTTTGGTGTCTAAAACCAGTGTGCCCGGTTACAAAACCACACCCTTTCGATCATCTTTCTACAATATGGATCTTACAGGAGACCAGCTTTCATGGGATCTTAACAGCGACTCTCTCAATATTTTTATCAATTCAGCCAGGGCCGATGTGCCCTTGAGCATAGAGTCCAAAGATTTTTATAGTGCCGATAGATTTCATGACCTGGCGCAGATATACAGCTTTCATCCGCTAATTGCCGCGGTAAACATGGCCAAGAAAAACGGGGGTGTTTTCTATACTTCGCAAATGGCCCGGCAATACGGGGTAGATGAAGGTTTGGTAAAAAAGACCATGGAACTGCTTATGTCTAGGGGGCTGGTACGTTTCGATGAAGTGTTGGGCGAGGTTGAGGTGTTGGCGAAGGGGTATCATTACCTGGAGGCTAGCCGACAAAAAACAGATTATGACGACCTGATCATTTCTTCGGTGATAGCCAACGCTCCCAATGCCACTTTCAACTTTAAAGACTCGGTACTCACCGTGCGAGGGGTAGAAAAATTTTTAGTGAGTGACTCATTGGACGTAATCATTACCCCTACCCAGGGCGAAATTAAAGTGCTGAAGAACCGGGATATTGAGTTCGATGGTGCTCTAGATGCCGGAAATTTCCAGTTCAACGGAGAGAATTTTACGTTTCGCTACGATAGTTTTCTGGTGAATCTGGTAAAGATTGACTCCATAAAGCTGAGGGTAGAAATGGATGCAGGAAAGAAGGATGTGCTGAGCAACCAACTGGTAAAGACATCGGGTATTTTGCGTATCAACGATCCTGGTAATAAATCGGCTCTTAAATCAATGCCACAGTATCCTATATTCAGCTCTTCAGAAAGTGCCAGTGTTATTTTCGATAAGTCCGATGTGCTAAAAGGAGCCTATGATTCTACGGTCTATTTCGATGTACCTCCTTTTGAGTTAGACAGTGTGGCCGATGCGGATCCTTCCCAATATGCTTTTCAGGGAACCTTCTACTCCAACAATATTTTGCCCCAGTTCAAAGAGAATCTTAAGGTAATGCCCGATAAGAGTTTTGGATTTATACATGCCATTCCCGATAGCGGCTATAACCTCTATCAGACGGGAGGCCGTCTTTATGGAGAGGTACACCTCAACAAACAAGGTATTACATCGCCCGGGGTCATTGAGTTTCTCACCGGTAGGTTCGACAATGAGAAAGCCACCATGTTTTTAGATTCACTGGTGGCAGAAAAAGGTATTAAGGGAGAAATGCAGGCAGGGTTTATCGATACCGTTTCTTATCCGGCCATGAACATTGAGGCCTATTCCATGAATTGGCTGGCCAAGAAAGACAGCATGATTCTCAAAAACCTTCAAAAAGATAAGCCCTTTAATATCTTCGACAATCAAGCCAGGCTAAGGGGGAGCTTACTACTGAGAAAAACAGGGCTTTTTGGTTCCGGTGAACTAGAGCTTTCCGGTTCGGTACTCACCTCAGATTCCATTGCCTTTACCATTAATGATTTTGAAGCTAAAAACAGTGACTTTACACTTAAGGCAGACAATTCGGCCAAGCCTATACTTAGCTCTAAACAAGTACGAATAAACTTCGATGTAGAAAACCAAATGGCCACTATTGAACCGGAGGTGGCTGGAGCAGCAGCTTTGGAGTTTCCTTATGCCCAGTTCAAGACCTCTATACCCTCGGCTGTGTGGGATGTGAACAACAAACTGGTGACCATGAGCAAACCGGAAGATTCGCCCATAGAACAATCGTTTTTTTACTCTACCAACACTCGTTTAGATTCACTGGCCTTTAATGCAACCGATGCGGTGTATAACATTGAAACTAAAGAGCTTGATATATCCGGTATTCCGTACATAAAAGTGGCCGATGCCCTCATTACACCGGAAGGAAGCAAGCTCACTGTGTTGGAAAACTCCAAAATTGAAAAGCTTCAGAATGCGGTTATTTTAATGGATACGGCCGGGGCTTACCACCGACTCTACGATGCCGAAATTGAAATACTTTCCAGAACCAGCTTTAAAGGGCGCGGAACTTATGAGTTGGTGAATGCTGTACAAGATACCTTCGCCATTCAGTTCAACGATTTCCAATTCATTCCCAAAGACAAAGAGCATGGGCCACATACCCGGTCTAGCGGCCATGTATCGGCCGAAGAAGGTATTCGTATTTCTCCCGGTTTTATCTACGAAGGAAAAGTAACCATGTATGCCTATAAAAAAGCTCTGGAGTTGGACGGAGCAGTGAAGCTCGATTTAGAAAAGCTTAAAGAGCGCAATATCTGGATCGAATACTCGTCTAACGATGACATTGAGGAGGTGATCATACCTTTTGATGAGGCTACCACCCGTTTGGGGCAACCACTCAATGCCGGCATTCACTTCGATCAGGGGCAGCCTTACATGTCTTTTATAACCGAAAAGCGCAACCGGTTGGACGATGACTTTTTTGTGCCTCGCGGAGGGGTTCTTTATTACGATGCCAATAGCGGATCGTTCCGAATAGATAACCCTAAAAAGAAAGAAGATCCCTCCTACAATTTTGCCGGAAGCATGTTTAGTTACAACGAAGAACAGCAGAGTGTGACCTTTGAAGGTAAGCTCAAGTTCCTGTCGGGTAACAACATGGCCAATGTTCAGGCTGCGGGCAAGGGTAAAGGTAATCTGGATTCGGCCAAGTTTCAGGTAGACGCCATGTTTACCATGGGTTTTGGCTTGCCGCTGGAAGCTCAAGCCGCAATGGCCGGAAACCTGAAAGAGATGGGCGAAAAACTGGGAGTACCCAAAGCCCATGAAGACCGTTCGGAGCTTATTTACAAAGTGGCAGAGTTTATTGGAGACGAAGCCACCCGCACCTGGGATAGGTCGTACCAAACCATTCCCACTCCTTTGGTTGCTGCATCGGGAGGGGTGCTGAATAAAGACCTGGTGATAAGCAATGTTCATTTGGAGTGGTCTCAGCAGAACAAAGCTTTTTACAGCAAGGGTAAAATAAGTCTTTCTAATGTGAGCAACGTAGACCTGAATATGGAACTGGATGGCTACATGGAAATTAGAAAAACGCCTGAAGGAGACATTATGAATCTGCTTTTGGAAATGACCGATGGTACATGGTACTACTTTATGTACGATGGCTTTGTGTTAGAGGCGTTTTCTTCTAACGATGCTTTCAATGCCCTTATACCGAACATCAATGCGGGTAAGGCCAAGGTGGGTAACTTCAGGGCTATTCCAAGTACCAAAGAACGTGTTATTCAGTGGGTAATCGATTATAAAAAACTGTATTTTGGTGTCGATGAACCTTACCAGTTGCTAATGGCTTCAGAGTCTAGCCAAACACTCAAGAAGAAAGGCACTGTTGAAGGAGATGGTTTTGAAGAATAAAACGTATGAGAATTATATATCTGCTCATTTTTACACTTATCCTTCCGGTATTTGTTCAGGCCCAAGACTACGACTTTCTTAACAAGGAATGGAAGCGGCTTGACAGCAAACGAAATATTCAAATAGACATCACGGCTTTGGAAGCTTACTTGCACGATGGTACCAAAGTACCTTCGTCCGAGTTTATGCAGCACTTTATGAGCGTGGATCTGATGACAGCCTTCTATGTAGATGCTCACGGAACACCCAAAGCTGCTGTTTTTGAAGTGGCCAGCGAAGAAGCCAGACAAGCCAAAATCAGTACGTTCGAAAAAATGAAGGGGAGCGACTTTATGCTCAACAAAAAAGCTCCTGATTTTACACTAAAAAATTTAGAGGGAAATTCCATCAACCTACAAGATTTTAAAGGGCAGTATGTACTCCTCAATTTTTGGTTTGCAGCTTGCAAGCCCTGCATTATGGAAATGCCCGAGTTGAATGAGTTAGTGGAAGAGTTTAAACCTAAGGGAATCAACTTTTTGGCTATCGGACTGGATAACCCCGAACGTATCACAAAGTTTTTAGAGCAACACGCCTTCAACTATGAGCTGTTGCCTAATGGTCGAAGGGTGGCTCATTCTTACGGTGTAACCAGCTATCCTACCCATTTGCTGCTCGACCCCAACGGAAAAGTAATCTTTTCTCAGGAAGGCTATTTTCCGGGGCTTAAGTATACTTTGCGCAAACGCCTCAAAGACGCTCTCGGCCAATGATAATCTTGTGACCATTGGTCTGTTATTTCTTTGTTAATCCATTAAATTGCACTCAAACGGACGATTTATATGAGTGCAACACAAGACTTTATCAACCAACATAAAGACCGGTTTTTAACCGAACTGTTGGAGCTACTTCGAATCCCTTCAGTTAGTGCAGACAGCCGCCACAAGGCCGATGTAAAAAAGGCAGCCGAATATATTCAGGAAAAATTAAAGGCAGCCGGGGCCGATAAGGCCGAACTGTATGAAACGAAGGGGCATCCGATTGTATATGGAGAAAAGTCTGTAAGTAGTTCGGCACCCACAGTGTTGGTTTACGGGCACTACGATGTGCAACCGCCCGATCCCTTACACCTTTGGGATTCCCCTCCTTTTGAGCCCGTAATTAAAAAGACGGATATTCACCCGGAAGGAGCCATTTTTGCCCGCGGAGCATGCGATGATAAAGGCCAGATGTACATGCATATTAAGGCCTTTGAAGCCATGATGGCGGCCGGAGAATTAGATTGCAACGTAAAGTTCATTATTGAAGGTGAAGAAGAGGTGGGCTCTGATAATTTGGAGGTTTTTCTTCGAGAGCACCAACAAATGCTGGCCAATGATATTGTATTGGTTTCCGATACCGGAATTATTGCCAATGATGTTCCCTCTATTACGGTAGGGCTCAGAGGACTGAGCTATCTGGAGGTAGAGGTTACCGGTCCTAATCGCGATTTACACTCAGGCTTGTATGGCGGGGCAGTTCCTAACCCCATCAATGTTTTGGCCGAGATGATTGCGTCACTCAAAGATGAAAAGAAGCGTATTAATATACCCGGGTTTTATAACGATGTGCTGGAACTCACTGCCGAAGAAAGAGCTGCCATGGCCAGGGCTCCCTTTAATCTGGAAGCCTACAAAAAGTCTATAGGGTTGAAAGATGTGGAGGGAGAAGAAGGCTACAGTACCATGGAGAGAGCTTCCATTCGCCCTACCTTAGATGTGAACGGAATTTGGGGAGGATATACCGGAGAGGGAGCCAAAACCGTGATTGCCTCAAAGGCATATGCTAAAATTTCTATGCGATTGGTGCCACATCAAGACCCGGATAAGATCACCGAGTTGTTCAAAAACCACTTTGAGTCAATTGCACCTCCATCAGTTAGTGTAGAAGTAAGGCCTCATCATGGAGCCTTGCCGGCCGTTACCCCAACCGACTCACCCGCCTATCTGGCTGCCGCAAGAGCAATGAAAGAAACATTTGGCAAAGAGCCGGTTCCTTTTAGAGGCGGAGGTTCCATTCCTATTGTAGCCTTGTTTGAGCAAATACTGGGTAGCAAGACCGTGCTCATGGGCTTTGGCCTCGACTCAGACGCCATCCACTCGCCCAATGAACACTACGGACTTTTCAATTATTATAAAGGAATTGAAACTATTCCGCTGTTCTACAAGTATTTTGCAGAGATGCGTTAATGAATCAGCCACTAATTAACACCTATGAATAAGCTAAAGTTACTTTTTGTTATAGTCGGGCTCATGGCTTTTAGCCAATCTTGGGCTCAGCTCAAGATTACCACCAACTGGACCTTCGATGCCTCCAAAACCGAGGTGCAAACCGGAGAAGTAATAGAGCTTATTTTTAAGGTGAAAATAATAGACAATTGGTACCTCTACTCTAGTGATATAGATCCTGACGTAGGGCCAATGGTAACAGAAGCCATATATGAGGATAACGACAGTTTTGAAGTGGTTGGAGACCTCATTCCCATTGATGCCAAAAAGAAGTTCGATAACATTTGGGAAGCAGATGTGACCTACTTTGAAGGTAAGGGTGAATTTAGGCAAAAGGTAAGGGTGCTGAAGAAAGACCTCAACATTTCCGGAACACTTTCATTTCAGACTTGTACCGATATAGACGGGCAATGCATACCCGGCTATGCCGATTTCGACTTCAATTTTATAAAAGTAGTTAGTGGTGAAGATCAACAGGCTGAGGGAGATTATAGTGCGCTTTTGCAGACCGATGATGGTGGTTCGCTTTGGGGATTCTTTTTGGCGGCCTTTCTCTTTGGTTTGGCTGCCCTTTTAACCCCCTGTGTTTTCCCTATGATTCCCATGACTGTAGCCTTTTTTACCAACAGCACCCAGTCAAGAGCCAAGGCTAGGTTAAAAGCGGCCTCTTACGGAATCTCTATTATTCTCATTTATATTCTGGTGGGGCTTATCTTTAGTAGCTTCTTTGGAGCCGGTATTGCCAACGATTTGGCCACCGGAGCCATAGCCAATAGCCTGTTCTTTATCGTATTCGTGATTTTTGCCATATCGTTTTTTGGCTACTTCGAAATTAATCTACCAACCGGATTTGTCAATAAGATGGACAAGAAAGCCAATAAGGGAGGCTTTTTAGGGGTGTTCTTTATGGCGTTTACCCTGGTGTTGGTGTCTTTTTCTTGCACCGGCCCCATTGTAGGTACGGTTCTGATAGAGTCTTTTCAGGGGGCTAAGATAAAGCCATTGGTAGGTATGTTGGGCTTCTCTATCGCCTTTGCTATACCATTTACGTTGTTCGCCTTTTTTCCGGGTATGCTCAAAGAGTTGCCCAAGTCTGGCGGATGGCTCAACTCGGTAAAGGTAGTGCTGGGTTTTATTGAGCTAGGCCTTGGGTTCAAGTTTCTCAGTGTGGCAGATCAGGCCTATCATTGGGGCTTGCTCGATCGTGAAATTTACATAGCCATTTGGTTTGTGTTGGCACTTGGGCTCACCTTGTATTTATTAGGCATTATTCGCTTTCAGCACGATAGCAAAGTAAAGAAGCTTCATCCATTGCGGTTGGTGGTGGCCAGTATATCGCTGGCCTTTGCGGTATATCTGTTTCAGGGCTTTAGAGGAGCACCACTCAGTGGTTTGGCGGGGTATCTTCCTCCCGAAAAACAGAAAGACTTTTCCTTTGCGGTTACCCTTGGATTGGAAGAAGCACCTGAGGTAGTAGAGGTGGCACCGGTGGGCTTTGACGGTGTAGTAAAATATGCCGACTTTCTGGAGCTTCCGCACAACCTGAGAGGCTTTTTCGACTATGAACAGGCGCTGGAGTTTGCCAGAGAAGTAAACAAGCCCATATTTATAGACTTCACAGGCCATGGTTGTGTAAACTGTCGCAAGATGGAGCAAAACGTGTGGTCTGCCGATCCAGTTTTAGAGCGGCTAAAGCAAGATTATGTGGTGCTGGCCTTGTATGTAGATGACAAAACCGAGCTGCCCGAATCGGAATGGTACACGTCCTCTTTCGATGGTAAGGTTAAAAAGACCATTGGCAAACAGAACTTCGACTTTCAAATCACCAAATTCAATGGAAATGCCCAGCCATATTATGTGTTGCTCGATACCAACGAACAGCCTTTGGTAGCTCCATTGTCTTACGATCCGGACGTTGAAAATTTTGTAGACTTTCTGGACAAAGGCAAGGCTGAGTTTGCCAGAAGAATGAGTGCCACTGCGGCATCGAGCACTACTCTTGATGACTAAGTGCCTTTTGGCAAAATTCAGTGCATGTTGAAGCAAACAAACGGTAATCGACTATAATTAGTCCGATGTTTTTTGAGGTACAGTTTCTAAAAAAGCACCATATACCCGGTGCTTAGGGTTGCTTAACAGCCTAAGGGTCAATACTAAAAAGTATTACTTCCTATACTTTTTTTCTACATTCAAACAGAAATGCTTTACTTTGACGTTAAGCTCAAAACGATAGGTCAATGAATAAACGATTTGCCGGAGTGGCAGGGGCAGTAGCAGTATTGGTTGTTGCAGCATTATTAGTGTTTAAAACGCAGAAAAACAAGGGGTTAGAGGCAGAAGAAACGGATTTATCCGCAGAGGAGCTTGTAGAAGAAGCTAAAGAGCCTCAGTTTAAGTTTGGCATACCATTAGACCTTTTTGAGATTGAGGAAGGGAGAATTAGAAGAAATCAGACTTTTGCCGATTTGTTGTTTCCCTTCAATCTGAGCAATCAGGATATTTTCACCATCGATCGTATTTCCAAAACAGTTCATAGCGTTCGCAATCTGGTAGTTGGCAAACCCTATACCATTTTTTATACCAACGACTCCATAAAAAGAGCATCCTACTTTGTGTATGAACCCAACGATTTGGAGTATGTAATCTATCAGCTAGATGATTCTCTGGCGGTATTTAAGGAAGAGCGGCAGGTAGAAGTGGTTGAAAAAACCATGTCAGGACTTATTACAGTATCGTTAGACCATGCCATTAGAGAGCAGGGTGGGTCTCCTGCCCTTGTCAATGCAATGGCCGATTTGTATGGTTGGCAGCTTGATATGAGAGCTTTGTTTAAGGGCGATTGGTTTAAGGTAATTTATGAAGAGCGGGTGGTTGATGGACAGCCTGTGGGTATAGGTAATATTATTGGAGCTGAATTTAATCACAGGGGCAATTCCTACATGACTTATGCCTACGATCAGGGAGATGGATTGAACTACTTTGATGAAGAAGGCATGAGCGCACAAAAGGCTTTTCTTCGCTTCCCTGTGGAATACTCAAGGATTTCCAGCCGATATAACCCGAACAGATTTCACCCGGTGCTCAAGCGTAGAACACCTCACCTGGGAACTGATTTTGCGGCCGATAGGGGCACACCTATCAAAGCGGCCGGAGATGGAGTAATCATTGAAAGAGGGTTTACCAAGGGCAATGGCAACTATGTAAAAATAAAGCATAATGGCACCTACACAACCGGGTATTTGCACATGAGTAAATTTGGTAAGTACAAGCGAGGAGATAAAGTAAGAAAGGGAGATGTAATTGGTTATGTAGGTAAAACAGGTTTGGCCACAGGCTACCACCTATGTTTCAGGTTCTGGAAACGAGGGGTTCAGGTAGACTTCTTAAGAGAAGAATTACCTGCCGAAACACCACTGAAGGCCGAGCATAAAATTCCTTTTGAGGCGGTGGTTTCTCTCACCAATAAGAAACTCAACGATATTCCTAAAACCTGGGGTAGCAAAGGTATTTCGGCCAGTAACTAAAAAAATTAATCTAAACTTAGAACTGAGCAGGGTGCATTGCCCTGCTTTTTTTGTTTATTCGAGACATGAAGAGGGCTTGTGTCATTGGCTTGATTTTCCTGTGCTCCAACCTGTTGGCTCAACAACAAAAGGTAGGTCTGGTGTTGAGTGGAGGCGGAGCCAAGGGATTGGCACACATTGGGGTCATTAAAGCCCTTGAGGAAAATCACATTCCAATCGATTATATAGTGGGCACCTCTATGGGGGCAGTGGTGGGGGCTTTTTATGCAGCTGGCTATAGCCCCGATGAAATTGAAATGATCGTAAAAGACCCGGCTTTTCAAAATTGGGTTCAGGGAACTTCTACCGAGCGCTACCAGTACAACTATACACGGGCGGAAGACAACGCCTCGTGGATTTCGCTCGATTTGATTCTCGACCCTCAAACAGGGCCTCAACTTAACACCCCGTTGGCAAACGACCTCATTATTAACTTTGTGCTCAATGAATACCTTAGCCAGGCTGCTCAGGCTTCAGGCTTTAACTTCAACAAGCTATTGGTGCCGTATCGCGCCATTGCAGCCGATGTGTTTACCCAGCGTACTCTGGCTCTCGACTCGGGTTCGCTTATGAAGGCCGTTCGCTCTTCAATGGCGGTGCCCTTTTTTTACCGACCGATTAAAAATGAAAATCAGTATCTGTTCGATGGAGGCATATATGACAATTTCCCGGTCGATATTATGAAAGAGCATTTTGCGCCCGATGTGGTCATTGGAAGCAATGTGGCCACTAAATTGAGTGAAACCTATCCTTTTGACAAGGATGAAGAGATTTTAAATGACGCCTTGTTGTTTATGTTTCTGGATAAAACAGATCCTTCGGTAATCAAGGAAGGGGATGTTTATCTGGAGCCAAGTATTGAACAATATACCGCGGTAGATTTTGATAAGGTGGAAGCGCTCATAGACTCGGGCTATTCGGCAACCATAAGGAGTTTGCCTGAGCTAAGACAAAAAGTGCAGGGGCGAAGAGACCCAATAAAACTCACTATTGCCAGAAGAGACTTTCATAATGCCTTTAAGCCCTATTCGTTCGGTGAGTTAAAGCTCTTTGGTTTTACCACAGACCAGCAGAAGTTTATTCGCAAACTCATTGATTTTGACGATGGACCCCAGTCTATCACCCAGGTGAGTAGAGCCTATTTTCAACTGGTTTCTGAACCATATTTCAAGCACATTTACCCCAATTTTGCCTACAATGAAACCAACGGTCAATATGTACTTGAGCTCTATCTTAAACCCACGGCCAAAAATTCACTGACCATAGATTTTGGAGGGAACATATCTACCCGGCAGGTAAGTACTTTGCAGGTGGGTGCCGAATTGAATTCCTTCAACAAAAAGCTAAACACCTACCGAATGTTGGCTTCTACCGGGCGGTTTTATGAGAGCCTGAACCTGGCAACACGGTTTAATGTCAATCCTAAGACCCGATTCTTTGTAGAACCAAACTTTCAATACAACCACTGGGATTACCTGAGTACGGAAGACTTTTTCGATGAGTCGGTTCAGCCTTTAGTACTCGATCGCATCGATCGAAGACTGGGCGTTGTGTTGGGTATTGGTACCGGCCAGCGAAGTGTGGTGACATTAGAAGATGGACTGTTGCGCAATCGTGATGCGTATAGCAATACGCCCGGTGTTTCTTCCGATGCCCTGCTCGACAGGCTAGAGCTTACAGGGTTTAGGAGTAAGCTGGCTTATGAGAGAAATAGTCTGAACAAAAAACAGTTCGCTACTGTGGGCTCCCGGTTTTATGCATCGTTAAAATACATCAATGCTACGTTCGACTATATGCCCGGTTCCACCTCAACACTGTATAATCCAAGCAACCCGGTTACCTATCGATCTGGCCGTAGCTGGCTCACTTTTCAGTTGAGTTTTGAGGAATATAGTCAGGTAACCTCTCGTTACACTTTCGGGTGGATGGTGGAAAGCTCTTATTCAACCATTCGGCCATTAAGGAACTACCATGCTACGCAGCTCTATGTTCCATCGTTTGAGCCTATGTTCGATTCCAAGACCTTTTTTCTGGAAGATTTTCGAGCCCCCGGATATGTGGCTACCGGAATGAGACACCTCTATGGTTTGGGCCGAAGTCTTAGTGTCCGCGCAGAACTTTATGCCTTTGTACCCTACCGTCAAATTGCAGATGTAAATCAGGAGGCTGTTGTGGATGTGGGTTTCGTAAAGCCTCGCATTAAAGGAATGTTGGCTTTTGTCTATGAAGCCATCCCCGGCCCAATAAGCCTGCGGCTCAACTACATTGAAGGGAATAGCGCTCCCGTGGGATTGATGCTTTCATTCGGTTATCTCATTTTCAACCAAAAGTCCCACGATTAGCTATATTTTTTGAATTGTGACAGCAGGCAAAGTTAGTTATCTTTAAATTTGGTTAATATTGGATTGCGCTCAGACGCGCGACTCACCATGAGACACTACCTAAGCCTACTATTCATAGTTAGCACTTTTTTGTCGTTGAGTGCCCAAACCACCGTGCAATGGGCCACTCGGGTAGAACAGGTGTCATCTGAATTTACAGAGTTGGAAAACTCTGCCAGGCAAGCTCTTCTCAAACCAAACATTCTACCTTCCGGTGGGAGCAATCCCAATGCCTGGAGGCCCTACAAACCTAATACGGTAGAATTTATTAAGGTGGGTTTTGATTTACCCATGCCCATAGAGCAGATAGCCATTGGCGAAACTTACAATCCGGGAGCAATTACAACCGTATTTTTATACGATCAGCAGGGCAATGAATACAAAGTGTACGACAAGCCGGCCGGGCCTGTGCGTGAGCGTTGGCGCATGTTCCGTATTTTTATCGACAAAACGCCATACAATGTAGCGGCTGTGAAGGTGGTACTCAACGGGGCTGCCATTGATGGGTTTAGCGATATAGACTGCATTGGAATTTCTAATTCTAAAACCCCTATTGAAGCCAGAATTAACCTGATGCCCAACATCAACACTAAGCTTCAGGTATACCGATTGAACGATTTGGTGAACAGTGATAAACGAGAGATTAAGCCCTTGCTCACCAAAGATGGACAAACCCTGTACTTTAGCCGGAGAGGCCACGAAGGTAATGTTGGTGGTCTTGATGATCTGGAAGATATTTGGTATTCCGACTTTGATAAGAATACTCAAGATTGGGGTCTGGCCTTTAACATTGGAGAGCCTCTAAACAACCTGGATCCCAACTTTATAAGTGCCTTTCTTCAGGAAGATGAGGAGCTCATTATTCTCGGTAATGAATATTTAAAGGGAGGCATGAATTATGGGCTATCCAAAAGCAGAAGAATAGACAAAAGAACCTGGACTTACCCGCAAAATCTTAAGATTTATAATGACCTGAACGTACATGAAAATGTGAACTTCTGGCTGACCCCCGACAGTGAGGTGCTTATTATTTCAGAAGAAGGCCGGGGTACAGAAGGGCAGCGCGATTTGTATGTGAGTTTCCTTCAAAAAGATGGTGTTTGGACAGAACCCGTACATATGGGGCCGGTAATCAATACGGCAGGAGAAGAGGAAGGGCCATTTCTCATGCCAGACAAAAAGACACTTATTTTTACCTCTAACGGGCATAGTGGCTACGGTAAGAAAGACCTGTTTATGACCCGAAGGCTCGATAACTCCTGGCAGAGCTGGACAGAACCTGAAAACCTGGGGCCGGTGATCAACACCGAGGTGGACGATATGTTTTTGTTCATACCCAAAAATGGTGGCTTTGGCTATTTCTGTCGCGAAGTAGAAGGCAACGATCTGGACATCCATTCTTTTACCTTGCCATTGGTTACGCGCCAAATCAGGCTGGTGTCACTGTGTGGCCGAATTGTGGATCCCGATACACAGGAGCCTCTCGATGCAGAGGTTGTATTTTCCAGGCTACGAGATGGAGTAGAAGTAGGAAGAGTAAGAACCGATGCGGGAGGTAATTACTGCATTGAACTTCCTGCAGATGAAATTTATAGTTACAGGGCAGAGATTCCCGGCTATATTCCTGTAGGAAGTACCATCGACTTGCTCGATGTTTCCGACCTCAATGTGTATGCAGTCTCGTTAGACAGGCTAGACCTCGATAGTGCCCAGATAGCTCTTGGCGAACCAATAGCAGTGCCGCAAGATGTGGTCAAAGCAGTGGCCATTACATTGGCTCTTCCCGAAATTAAGCGCGATACGTTTGAGGTACTTAACGCCCAGCGCAGAGAACTTGGTTTGCCCGAGCTAAGCCAAAATGCGATACTTTCTAATGTAGCCACTCCAACCGTATATGCTACTCCTGAGATTGTAAAGGCCGCAGTAGGTAAGTCGTTCATCATCCGCAATGTGTTTTTCGACTTCGACAAAGACTTGCTCAAGGAGCAATCGTGGATAGAGATGCGAAACCTGGCTAAGTTTATGAATGATTACCCCAACGCCATTGTAGAGTTGGCTGGTCATACCGACAGCTACGGAACAGATGAATACAATGTGGATCTTTCTTATAGACGCGTAGAGGCTGTAAGAAAGGGGTTAGCCACCTTGGGTATAGATGAAGACCGGTTGAGGTTTGTTTGGTATGGCGAAACAATACCTATAGCTTCTAACCGCACCAGGGCGGGTAGAGCGCTTAACCGAAGAGTAGAGTTCAAAATTCTGAAACTGGAATAGAAATAGAAGCCCTTCTTTACCAGAAGGGCTTTTTTGTAAGCATGTATTTGAATTAGGGATAGTATCTGGGATGAGATACTTATTTTGTTTGAGATATTTTTTGTCGCTTTACGAAGCGTACATATTTTTCCAGATACTGATTTTTTACCTCCTCCTTAATCATGTCGTACTTCAAAATCTTGTTAATAATCAGTTGCATAAGTTTTTCGTTTCTTTCTGATGGATACAGATCGTAACCCGTCATAACCATTTCCATTGCTGTGATGTAATCTTTAGCCAGGTAGTGTTTCACAGACTCGTTGAAATATTGTAAGCCTGCTAGTTGCTGAAGGTTGATGGTTTTGTACTGTTGCCCCGGTATTACCTCGAAGTTTTCGAACCAGTCTCCAACCGTACTCAACTGGCTTATTCTACGATGATTGACCCATGGTTGTTCCAAAAGTTTCTCCAATTCTACTGAGGTTTTACGGAAACCACTCATGGGTAATGTCGACTCATAGACATACGAATGATCATCGACCGTGAGGTGAATGAATACATGGTTGGGCAATTCAATAATCTGGTAGTCGTAACCGAAATGTTCCAGCAAAAGCGCATAAACCGCAGTGCCGGTCAGGCAACCAAACTTACCGTTAGACAGCGTCTGATTCATGGTTGCCAGTCTGTCGTACTCTTTGAGAATACCCGAATGAGTGCGGTAAAAGAGTGCCTTTAGAAACGCGTAGTCGGTCTTTTTTCGAGTTTCAACCCGTTCCAGTCGTTCAATCAGCCTATCGAATGATTGGAGAATGGCCGAGTCTTCTTCTGAACCGGTAAGTGCTAAAAACTGAAGCAGTTGCTGAGAGGTCTTGGGGCTGTTTTCTATCAGTTTACATGAAAGGTCTTGTCCTAAGCCCGAACTTAGGATAAACGTAGAAAGCCATATGTACACCAACCTCTTCATGTCTCTGTCTGCGCACTGGTTTTGAGTAGCTCATGTAAACTGTGATTAATACAAAGTTAACATTAAATTAACATTAAGCAACTTTTTGGAAAAAATGCCCGACATATCATAGGTTTTTGTCAGTAAGAGAGGCTATATGTTAACTAACTGTTAACATATAAATCTACTTGCGCTCATTCTGGATTTTACAGTTATTGCGCTCCTTTAATTATGGCGTCTCAAAAGCTTTCGAAATCACTCAGGAGTTACCGCAAAATTCATAAATGGATAGGGCTGGTGCTGGCTCTCTTCTTATTGCTTTCCGCAATTACCGGCATTTTACTGGGGTGGAAGAAAGACATTGCTTTGCTACAACCGCCTACCCAAAAAGGAGTAAACCAGTCGCTCGAAAACTATCAGTCAGTAGAAGCCTTGGCCAAAGCCTCTTTGGCAGCCGTAGATTCTCTTGGGCTCACGGCCGATAATTTCGACCGGATTGAGTACCGCCCCGGTAAGGGTATTGCCAAGGTGATCTTTGATAGCGGTAGCTGGGAAGTGCAGGTAGATGCTACAAACCTGGAAATTCTTTCTGTGGCCAAACGTCACTCCGACTGGATAGAGCACATTCATGACGGATCTATTGTCTCCGACTTTTTTAAGCTCATTTCTATGAACATACTGGGTATTGGACTGGTTTTTCTTATAGTTACTGGTTTGTGGCTCTGGTATGGGCCTAAGCGAATCAGAAACATAAAAGCGAAGGGCTAATCTGCCGTTTGGAGAGGTTTGCTTCTTTACTTCTCATTAATAAATCTTGAAGTATTTAAACTTTCTGGTGGCAGCACCCGAATATCGCTAAATTGCTTTCGCGTTATTAAGGTTGAATTATGAAGAAGGTTTTTAAGATTCTGTTGGGTTTTATTTTAGTGCTTTTTGTGGCCCTGCTACTCGTTCCGGTCTTTTTTAAAGATAAAATTAAGGCACTCATCATTAGTGAGTTTGAGAAAAATACGGAGGCCACACTATATTTTGATGACTTTAACCTTTCCCTACTAAGGAACTTCCCTGATTTCACTCTTTCACTATCTGATATGGGCATTATTGGAAAAGGAGTCTTTGATCAGGATACACTCTTCAAAGTACAAGAGCTTTCTGCCACTGTCAATCTTAAAGAAGTAATGTTCGGAGAAAGCATAAGCCTTAAG
Source organism: Roseivirga sp. UBA1976 (assembly GCF_002336325.1). Taxonomy (NCBI): domain Bacteria; kingdom Pseudomonadati; phylum Bacteroidota; class Cytophagia; order Cytophagales; family Roseivirgaceae; genus Roseivirga; species Roseivirga sp. UBA1976. The sequence continues at coordinate 24,211 of NZ_DDDQ01000007.1, forward strand.
TCTATAATGGCCGATGGTGCCGACATTACCATCATTGTTTTAGAAGATGGTACGGCCAACTACGACATCGCAAAGGCAACTACGGAGGAAATTCCAGCTGAAGAAACAGGCGATGGTGAAGGAGTTACTTTTGGTTTGCGCTCCATTACCATCAGTAATAGTGAGTTTGTTTACTTTGATCAGGGCCTATCTTACTTTATGCAGCTGGCGGATATTAACGTGAAAGGCGAGGGCGATTTTGCCAATGATATTTTCGACCTGAAGACCACCGGAACGATTGGAGATGTTGAGGTTACCTATGAAGGAATAGACTACTTGCATAACAAGTCGGTCGATCTGGATGTGGTTCTTTCTATGGATTTGCCAAACTCTACCTATACCTTCAAAGACAATGTGCTCAAAGTAAATACATTTCCCATTTCGGCCAGTGGCTCGTTTTCTATGTTAGAAGATGGCTACGGAATGGATCTCTCCTTTGCTTCTCCCGGAGCCGAATTCAAACAACTTCTATCTCTCGTGCCGGCTGTATATTCCAATTCTTTCAACGAATTAGAGGCTACAGGAAGACTTAATTTCGATGGCGAGCTGAAAGGTGTTTACAATGAAAGTAGCATGCCGGCCTTTCATTTCAATTTGGCTATTGACAACGGCTATTTTCATTATCCCGATTTGCCCGATGCCATAAAGAACGTTAAGGTAAAACTTGGTGTAAGCAACCCTGACGGGGTTGTCGAGAATACCCGAGTAGATCTGGAAACATTGCATTTGGAAATGGGGTCGAACCCGTTAGATGCCTCGCTGGTGGTTGAAAACCTGAAAGACTACCGAATGAAGGCTTCTGTAGACGGGCAACTTAATTTGGCTGAAATTGGAAGATATTACCCCATGAAAGGCTATGAGCTAAGGGGGCTACTCTCTATTAAAGCCGATGCTTCGGGTATTTACGATAGTCTGAAAAAGCAAGTCCCGCTAATGGATATTGGCTTGAGCCTGGAAAATGGCTACATCAAGACACCAGAGGTGCCTGCGCCTGTGGAAAAATTAGTGCTTTTAGCCGGTGTTACCAACAAGACAGGCAAACTGGCGGATACCGAAATAAAAGTCGACAACCTCTCATTACAAATGGATGGTCAGGAGTTTGTGGCTCAGATGAAACTAGAAAATCCGGATAATTTTAAATGGGATGTGAGATCTTCAGGTTCACTGGATTTAGAGAAATTAATGGCGCTTTATCCTATGGAAGGGATGAAGCTGAAAGGGAAGATTGAAACCGATTTGCAAAGTAGTGGCCGAATGAGCGATTTGCAGGCCGAGCGCTACAGTAGCTTGCCTACTTCGGGCCAAATAATACTTACCGGTTTTGCCTATGAAGGCGAGGGGATAGAGCAGGAAATTAGTATTAGCAGCGCAGAGGCTCGCTTCGACAATAACTCCATTGCATTGACCAATTATGTTGGCAAAGCCGGCTCTACCAGTTATAGCATGAGTGGTAAGCTGGAGAATTTTCTTGGTTTTGCCCTAAATCATGAAGTCTTGTCCGGTAGACTTAATGTAGAAGCCGACAGGCTGGATGTGAATGAATGGATGACAGAAAGCGGAGAAGAAGAGCAAACTACATCGGGCGATGAACCTCTTGAAGTTGTGCGAATTCCGGAAAACGTACTATTCAATCTCACAGCCAAAGTAGGTCAGGTAAAGTACAACAGCCTTAACCTGAACAACATGGTGGGACAAATTGAAGTCAAAAATGGTGCGATTAGCCTAAAAAATTCAGGCTTCAACGCACTTAATGGAACAGTAACGGCCAATGGTCTGTACGATAGCAAACCCGCCAAACCTGTCTTCGATTTCAAGTTCGGAGCCGCAGGAATTTCCATTCCATCTTCATTTCAAAGTGTAGATATGGTGCAAAAACTGGCTCCCGTTACCGAGAAAATGACAGGGCAGTTCTCCACGGACTTCTCTATTAAGGGAGCCTTAGGTGCCGATATGATGCCCGATTATTCTACTTTGACAGGAGAGGGGCTTATTCAGGTTTTACAGGCAAGTTTGGGCGAATCGGAAGTATTAGCGGGTTTGGCTTCTGTAACCAAGCTTGGCGATATTGGAGCTGCCACGCTAGAGCGAGTGAAGATGAGTGCTGAAATTAAAGACGGACGCTTGCATGTAAAGCCCTTCGATGTAAACCTGGGACAGTATAAAACAACCATATCGGGCAGTACGGGTATCGATGGCTCCATAGACTATGTTTTGCGTATGAATGTGCCGGCCGGTAAGGTGGGAGCACAACTTAATAGTCTGGTGTCGTCTCTTACCGGAGGCAATAACCCTTTGGGAGGCGATAACCTAATACTCAATGTGGGAATGGCAGGCCAGTTTGCAAAACCTCAGTTTACACTAAAGAGTATTGCCTCTTCCAATGGTAAAACCGTTGAAAATACGGTGAAAGAAGCGGTAGCCGATAAAGTGGCAGAGAAGAAGGAGGAGGTAAAAAAAGAGGTTCAGAATAAAGTAGATGTAGCTAAAGATTCGGCCAAGAATGTGATCGAAGCAAAAAAAGATACCTTGAAGGCCAAGGCCGATAGCCTGTTGCAGGTGAAAAAGGATAGCCTGGCCAGATTGACTGCCGGAAAGTTAGGGGTTGAAAAGGACTCCGTAGATAAAAAGCTTGAAGATGTAAGGGAGAAAGCCAAAGGAGTGTTAGAAGGTATTCTCAAGAAAAAGAAGAAAGATAATAAAGACAATAAGGGAGGCGGAGACAACCGCTAAGACGACCTTCAGTAGATAAAAGTTACAACCTAAAGTTAGAGTTGACGGAAGCTTAATATTGGCTTTCGTCAACTTAACAAAATCTTAAATAGCTCATTATCAATCTTATTCCATAAAACTGTTATGCTTGCATAATAAATGGAAAAGGTAAACCCACATATAGACTTAGGCACCGGTTATGTGCTCATATCACGGCTTCCGTTCGATCAGGCCATTAAAATCAGAGAGTTTTTGCCCGAGTCGAGCACGCTTTCATTCAACACAGCCGAGGGCTTTGTTAGCGATGCCCTCGAATACAGCTTGTATGAATATTGGTATGACTTTCATCATACCTCGCCCGAGCCGGAGTTCGATTTTTAGGCCTTCCAGCCGTTTTTGGATACAGCACTAATGCTCTCCTCTACTTTAGCCTTGAGGTTTTCTTTGTATGTATCAAGTTTGTTGGCAACGTCTTGGTCAAAGGCACCGACAATTTGGGCTGCTAAAATACCTGCGTTTTTTGCCCCATCCAGGGCCACCGTAGCCACAGGTACTCCTCCCGGCATCTGAAGAATGGAAAGTACAGAATCCCATCCATCGATGGAGTTACTTGATTTTACAGGCACCCCAATAACAGGCAAAGTGGTAAGTGAGGCAACCATTCCTGGCAAGTGGGCTGCTCCTCCTGCTCCTGCAATAATAGCCTTAAGTCCTTTCTGGCGAGCTGCTTTGGCGTAATCGAACATACGTTCTGGTGTTCGGTGGGCCGAAACAATGGTGAGTTCGAACGATACACCCAGTTCTTCTAATACCTGAGCAGCATCTCGCATTACCCTCAGGTCTGACTGGCTGCCCATTATTATTCCTACTTGTGGTTGGCTCATGCTTTTACTTTTAAGGTGCTTTTCACGAAGTTAACGGTTTGTTTTAGTTGGTCAATGTTGTGGTTAGCCACGGTTATATGCCCCATCTTTCGAAAAGGTTTGGTTAATTTTTTTCCGTATAGGTGCACATGCACACCGTTTTTGGCCAGCACTTGCTCCATACCTTCATAGCGAGCCTCTCCACTGTAGCCATCTTCTCCCAACAGGTTTACCATGGCCGAAGGAATGAGAGTGTCTGTGTTGCCAAGGGGCCAGTTTAGTATGGCTCTGAGGTGCTGTTCGAATTGTGAAGTGACATTGCCCTCGATAGTCTGATGGCCACTGTTATGAGTTCGTGGTGCTATTTCATTAACCAACAGATGGCCTTCTTTGGTAAGAAACATTTCAATGGCCAAAAGACCAACCATATCTAATTTTTCTATGAGCTCCTTAGCGAGTTGTTGAGCTTGGTCTTCAATTTCAGGGCTAATGGAAGCAGGTGAAAATAAGTATTCTACCAAGTTGTGTTCCGGATGAAAGACCATTTCCACCGTAGGGAATGTTTGCACCTGCCCGGCCTCGTTGCGGGCAACAATTACCGCTAACTCTTTATCGAAATCGACCAGTTTTTCTACAAAGCCGGGAGCATCAAAAGCCTTCCCTAAAGCATCTTCTGTACGAATAACCTGTACACCACGCCCATCGTATCCGCCAGTGGCCAGTTTGTTCACAAATGGCAAAAAATCTTTCTTTTGGGCTACTTCGGCTGCTCCTGAAACTTCTTGAAATTCCGCAGTAGGGATGCCATTGGCGGCATAAAATTTTTTCTGATGTAGCTTGTTTTGAATAAGCTCTATAACCCTCGGTTGAGGAAATACCTTCTTTCCCTGCTTTTCCAGTTCGCTGAGCGCTTGCGTGTTTACATTTTCAATTTCTATGGTCAACAGGTCTTTGTCCTGGCCAAAAGCCATTACCCGCTCATAGTCGGTTAATGAACCGGTTTCAAAGCTTGTAGCTATGCATTTGCAGGGAGCATTAGGGTCAGGGTCAAGTACGTGAATGTCCAGGTTGAAGTCAATAGCCGATTGAATCATCATTCGGCCCAATTGCCCGCCACCAAGAACTCCAATTTTTAGATTTGAATCGAAGGCCATGATATTTTTAGAAATGAGCCCAAAAATAAGTAATTCAACCCAAAGCAAAGACTGTTTTAAGCATCTACCTCAATACCCATAAGCTGCATTAGTTTGGTCGCATTAAAACTTTTGCAAATGCCCGGAGTCAGCCTGTAGTCAAAGTGTATTTGGTTGCCCGAAATGGTGCTGTTAAAGCTATAGTTTTTTACCCCCTGGAGTTCGTTGGTCATGTTGCCCAATACAATGTCGTGAGTAGAAACAAAACCAAAGGCATTTTGCCTGTTCAATTGTTTGATAAGAGCTGTTGCACCTCTGTGACGGTCGTCTGAATTGGTACCCTTCAATACTTCATCGATCATAAAAAGAGTGGGTCTGTCATCATCAATTTGACCCAATAGTTGCTTCAACCTTTTCAGTTCGGCATAAAATGAAGAAACACTTTCTTCCAGATCGTCTTGGGTGCGCATGCTTGTAAACACCTTTAGCTCGCCAATTTCCATGGCTTTGGCGCATACTGGTGCACCGGCCAAAGCCAAAACACTATTTAGGCCAACAGTTCTTAAAAAGGTACTTTTTCCACTCATGTTAGAGCCTGTAATTAGGCAAATTCCCCCGCGACCGGTAAATTCAAAGTTATTACTCACTCGCTTGCCCGGGTTAATGAGCGGGTGTCCCAGGTCGGTCGCTTTAATGGTACAGGCTTCTTTAGAAAGTACAGGGAAGCAATAGTCGGGGTTAGCATAGCCAAAAGCAGCCATGCTCATAAGAGCGTCAAACTCACCAATTATGCTAAACCAGGATTCGAGGTTGGCCTTATTCTCTTTTTTCCAACGGCTTATTTTAAGGTACCAGTATATGTCTAGCAGTAAAGTAAGGTTAAAGAGCAAATAAAGCAGATTGGAGCGGTTTTGCAGGTTGTCCAGAATGTTCGACAATTCACGCAGGGTTTTGGAAGCCCTTTGGTTGTTTCCGGTTAGGTCATGTTTAAGTTGACTAAGTAACGGGCTATTAAAGCTATGGCTTTCAATGAGTGCTATTTGTTCTTTTAGTGATCGCAATGACCGATAACCGTTTTCCGTTTGTCTGGTAATATCGAGGAGTTGACGAAACACAGTACCCAAAACCGCAATATTCACAAAAATGAGAAGGGCAGGTAGCCCTATGGACACAAGGCCGGCTGCGCTGACTACAATGGAGGCCAATGTGGCTGTGGCCAGTACCGGCAACAGCACTTTGTACAGACCAAAGTTAGAACGCTGCTGCTCGGTGTTAAGCCAGTTGATTAGCTGCTGTACCTGAGCAGCCTCCGGTAGTTTTTCTGACAAGCCCTCCGCCTGAAATTGCTGACGAAGGTCTATGGCGGGAGCTAATTCCTGAATAGCCACCTGCCGGTTGTTTATGGTTTTAGAAGTGGCGTGTGTGCTTAGCCAGCCTGCCAGTGTTTTGCTTCCATAAACCGAAGAGGTTCGATTGATAAGCTGATACAACGAGTGACGACCGAAAATATCCAGATCGATGTGGTATGGATGGTTGGGTTCAAAGAATATAGCACCATCGTCCAGATGTGAAAACTCAAAACGCATTCGGCTCAGTTCGTCCGAATTTATATCAACCAGATTGTCGAGTAGCCGCAATTCTCTTTTCAGCCCTTCGTGCTTTTTTAGGAGATAGAGGTAGAGAACTACAAAAGCAAGGCTTATATATACCATTACCTCTGCATGGCCCCGATCAGCCAGGTACACAAAGCCAATCAAATAGAGTATAAAACTGCCGATTCTTAACCAAGAGTAGGTCGATGCTTTCTTTTTAATGAGTTGTTGCCTGCTCTGAAACTTTTCTAGCCTGTTCTGAAAAACAGTTTGCGGTGTTTCTTTCAACGTATTTTGTGTTTTAGACTTGGAGTTACGTATAAAGTAATGGCTAAGTTGAAGCCTGATTGGCTTACTAAGCACTTTCAGCTTGCAATTAGTAAAAACTTTATAAATTCAACCCCAACGAGAAACTACCAAGAGTGTCCACAAGCGAAAGTAAGTTGTTAGAATCCTTTTCAAAGGGAGATAAGTCAGCCTTCGAAAATCTTTTCAAAGAATACTACGAACCTACTTGCAGGTACGTAATGCGCATTGTTAGAGACCAGGATACTGCCGAGGAAATTGTGCAGGCAACATTTGTTAATCTTTGGGAGAAGCGGGAGATGATTCGTTCGGACATCAGCTTTCGTTCCTACTTGTTTAGAGCAGCCTACAATACTGCTCTTAATTACATTAAGCACAAGAAGGTAGTGGCTCGGCACGTAGCCAGTAA
>NZ_DDDQ01000007.1:31561-75344 GCF_002336325.1 Roseivirga sp. UBA1976
GCTCGGCACGTAGCCAGTAAGCAAGAACGTATTGAGGAGGTGAGAAGAAACTTTGTGAGCCATCAACCCGATTTTGAATTGCAAAAGCGAATTGACGATGCGCTGGAAAGTCTTCCTCCACAGTGTCAGCGGGTTTTCCGTATGAGCAGGGAAGAAGGGCTTAAATATCACGAAATTGCAGAAGAATTAGGGATTTCGAAAAAAACGGTTGAAGTGCACATGGGTAAGGCACTAAGGATACTGAGGGATAGTTTAAGTGACTACCTGATGTTTTTTTTACCAATTATAACTTTAATGTAGGGGTAAGCGTGCCTAAAATTGTCAGATTATTGTAGATACAAAATACAATGGAAGAGTTGATAGCCAAATACTTGGCTGATGAGATGGGAGCCGAAGAAAGAAGCAAATTTGAAGAGCAATTGCTTCTTGATGAACAACTCAGCAATGAGGTGCAAAAAACCATTGCTGCCTGGGAGATTTCTGGTCGTACCAATCAACCTTCCTTGAATTTAAACACCCGACAGGCCTGGGAGAAAGTGGCTCAGCAAACCACTAAGCAGCGATCGTTGGTTGCAGAAAAGGGCCGATTCTCTTTCTTAAAAATTGCCGCAAGCATAGTGTTTATTGCCGCTCTTGGCTATATAGGCTGGCAGAACATTGCCCAAAAAACCACTGCCGAACAATTGGCTACAGTGGCTTCATCGGGCGAAATTAAAGAGCTTACCTTGCCCGATGGCACCTCGGTGAAGCTCAATGCTTTTTCTACTGTAACATACGATGAAGATTTTGGCAAAACCAACAGGAATATTTCTCTCACCGGTGCAGCTAATTTTGATGTGGTGAGGAATGAATCGTTGCCTTTTGTTATTTCTACCGAAAACAGTGAGGTAGAAGTTTTGGGTACCAGCTTTGAAGTTAGAGCCTATGAGGCAGAAGCGGTAGAGGTCAATGTATCTTCCGGAAAAGTGGGCTTTAGATCTAAGAAAGCCAAAGGAGAAGAGCAGGTATTAGAAGCCGGAGAAAAAGCCGTGCTTTCGGCCGATGGAACAAAAATGGTTCGGGACAAGGTGCGGAATAAAAACTACGCGGCCTGGTGGACAAGAGAGCTTATTTTTGAAAACGCACGCATGAGCGAAGTGGCCAGAGACCTTGAAAAAACCTATTGGGTGAAAATAGAAGTGGCAGAAGATATTCGCGATTGCCGGATTTCTCAAAATGTAAAAGATAAGTCGTTGGATGAAGCGCTTGAAATACTAGAAGCCACCTTCCCCTCTATGACTATTTCCAGAGTTAAAGAAAATCGTATAAAATTAGATGGTGTTGGCTGTACTCATTAAATTGGTACATGCATCGAAACATCATTGTTTCCCTACTTTTATTCGTTGCTATTAAAATTACTGCTCAAGACAATCAGAATTCTGTTCTTGACCACAAGCTTTCTATTGAGTTCGATGATGTGTCACTTCCCAATGCCCTACGGCAACTCAACCGGGAGGTAAGCCTCAGCTTTTCCTATAACAGCAATATTATTCCGCGAGATACCCGCATTACAGAAAGGTATGAGAACGTTTCTTTGAGGCTCTTGTTAGACGATTTGCTTTCAAAGGGGAACTTGTATTACCGCGAAGTACAAGGCACAATAATTATTCTCAAACGCATTTATAGCGAACGAAAAATTCAGGGAAAGGTGGTTGATGTTGAAACTCAGGAGCCATTGCCCTTTGCCAATGTGTTTATCGATAACAGTACCCTAGGGGTGGCTACTGATTTAGATGGCAATTTTGTGATTGAGAATATACCTGATATCGGGTTTAACCTTGTGGTGTCTTATGTGGGCTATGAGTCAAAATCTATTCCTTTTAATTACAAGCAGGAGGTTGAAGATCGTAGGTTCATTATTGAAATGAAGATAGACCCAATTGCTCTGGAAAGTATACAGGTAATAGGCAAAGCGCGAAGGCGAAAGACCCGTGAGGCGCGCAGACTCTTCAAACGATTCGAAGAAGAGTTTTTGGGAAAGTCTGAAAACGCCAAAAGTTGTGTGATTGTTAATCCCGAAGTTTTGGAGTTTGAAATACTCGACAGTTTGGATAACTACCGAGTGACTGCCGAAGACATGCTTTTTGTCGAAAATAGGGCCCTTGGGTTTAGGGTTAGTTATTTGCTCGAAGAGTTCAGGTTTGAAAATGGTTTGAAGATGAACATTGGCAAAGCTCAGTTTAAGGAGCTGGAGCCTAAGTCGCGCAGGCAATATCGCAACTGGGAAGAAGCCCGGGAGAAAGCCTATAAGGGTTCTGTGCAGCATTTCCTCAATGCCCTAATTACGGGAAAGCTGGACCAGGAAGGTTTTAAGATCAATGTCATAAACTACGACTCTGTCACTTCAGAGTATACCACCCCCCTTAATCCGGCTCCGGTGAGTGAGATTATTCAGGTAGAAAAAACAGACAAAGAATACCTATACACATTAAAGGCCCGGCAAGATATTGAAGTGACTTATACCGGAGAATATGAAGACGATGAGTATAAAAAACTCTACCGTAGTTCCAGTAAAAGCGGAAACTACAAGTACACAGACAAAAAAGCCCGCACCTCTATTGAGTTTTCGAACGGACAAAGCCTAACCAGTTACCAGGTATTTGGAATGGATCTGGAAGATGTAGAGCTTTTTCAAAAGTCCATTATCTTTTTCAATAATCATGAAACTCCAATTGGCTTTCCCGGTCAGTTTTTGAGGCCAAGGGATGTTACTTTTGGTGGTTGGTGGCGATGGGGAGCATTTTCTGACTGGCTTCCGCTCAACTACCGCCCCAATTAATGGCGAATGCCTACTAATTAATTGATGCCTGACTAATTATAGCCAACGCATTGATTTATTAATGAGGTACTTTGCAGAGCCTAAATATCAACTAGCTGAATATATTGTAAGTGGCCAGTGCAGCCAGGTAGGCCACCGCACTCATGTATATGGTTTGAATAAGTGGCCATTTCCACCCTTTCGTTTCTCTATACACCACGGCCAGCGTACTCATGCACTGCATGGCGAAGGCATAAAATACCATTAGGCTAAAGCCAAGTGCCGGAGTGTACATTTTTTCACCGGTTCTGGGATTAATCTCTTTGGCGAGTTTTTCTTTTATAGTGAGCTCGTCTTCCTCATCGGCTCCAATACTGTAAATAGTTGAAATGGTACCTACAAAGACTTCTCTGGCGGCAAAAGAAGTGATAAGCGCTATGCCAATCTTCCAGTCATAGCCAAGAGGTTTTATGGCAGGCTCTATCAGTTTTCCGAACCTTCCGGCATAAGAGTGCTCAAGCTTATAGGCACTCAGGGCGTTTTCGAACTCCTCTTCCGTAGCCGATTCAGGAAGTTCACGAAGCACAAACTCTTCTGCATTATTAAATCGTTCTCCTGGCCCGTACGATGCTAATACCCACAGAATGATTGAGATGGCCACAATTACCTTTCCGGCCTCAAAAACAAAGGTGGTAGATTTTTCATAAATCGTAAGGCCTACGTTTTTCCATTTAGGGAGCTTATAGCCCGGCAGTTCCATAATAAAGTAACTGCGCTCTCTAGATTTCAGAATGAATTTCATAACCCATGCCGAAAGTATGGCGGCTAGCAAGCCAAGCAGGTACAGAGAGGTGAGCACAAGTCCTTGCAAATTTATGAACCCGAGAACATCTTTTTGCGGTACTACAAGGGCTATGAGTAATGTGTATACCGGCAGTCTGGCCGAACAACTCATAAAGGGCGTAACAAAGATGGTAATGAGCCGATCTTTCCAGCTTTCAATGTTTCGTGTGGCCATAATGGCCGGAATAGCACAGGCCATGCCGGAGACCAACGGAACAACACTTTTTCCGTTAAGGCCAAAGCTTCTCATTATCCGATCCATTAGAAATACAGCCCGAGACATATAGCCCGACTCTTCTAAGAGCGAAATAAACCCGAACAACAGGGCTATTTGAGGGATGAACACAACTACTCCGGCAAGCCCGGCAATAATTCCATCCGTAATGAGGTCGTTAATAACTCCGGCCGGCAGGGCTTCTTTTACCCATGTAGACAAGTCGGCCATGGAGGTTTCAATAAGAGCCATAGGCCACTCTGCCCAGGCAAAAATGGCCTGAAAAATGAGCAGTAGAATGGCAGCGAAAATTGCGTAACCGAATACCTTGTGTGTAACTATCTTATCGATACGCTGAGTTAGGCTAAGTTCATTGGCCTGCTCAGTTTTAATATTTCTATCTACAATTTCTGATATGAGGGCATAACGACCAAGAACCTCTTGCGACTGTGTGGGTACGTCATAAAAGCCATTATTGCGCTTAATTTCCTCAATTTCTTCGCGTTGTGCCTCGGTAAGAAAGCTCAGTCGTACATTTTGCTGAGCATACTGGTAGGCTCTGTAGTCTTCATTGAGATTAAAAACACTTTTAATTTCCTCAATGGTTTGCTCGGCTAGGTCTTTAACGGGATAAAAGGGTTTTTTGGGTGTTTTTAGTTCTTGAACGAGTACGTTCTTGAGTGTTTCTATGCCCACTCCCGATCTTGAATTGGTAGGCACTATTTTCACCCCTAAATCAATGGCCAATGAGCGGAGGTCAAACTTGAGCTTGCGTCTTTCGGCAAGGTCCATCATGTTTAACACCAGCACACACGGAATATTCAGATCCCTGATTTGGGTAAAGAGCAGTAGGTTCCTTTTTAAGTTAGAGGCATCGGCCACAACAATGATGACATCCGGATGCTGTGGATGATCCTGATCGAGTAGAACCTCCTGAACAATCTGTTCATCAAGTGTTTTCGGGTAAATACTGTAAGTGCCGGGAAGGTCGGTGAGTTCGGCAATTCTGCCATCAGGCAGTTTGAGAATGCCCGATTTTTTGTCTACTGTAACGCCCGGGAAGTTTCCTGTTTTTTGCTTGAGACCAGTCAGCAAATTGAAAAGGGTAGTTTTTCCAGAGTTTGGATTTCCAACAAGCGCTATTTTCAGGTCTTTCTTAGCTGCCATGTTTGCTAGCCTTCAATCAATATACTTGAGGCCTCTGTTCGTCTTAGTGAAAGTTGATACCCGGCCACACCAATAGCTATTGGACCACCCCAGGGGGCAGTTAGTTCCAACGAGATTTCAGTGCCCGGCAAACAGCCCATTTCCATCAGCTTTACCGATAGTACCTCATCAGTAAAACCTTTGATAACGGCTTTTTCATGAAGTTTTAAATGGGTAACGTTTCTCAAGACTTTATTTAGATTAATTATAAAGAGCGGCAAGTTAGCTGCGAAAAACGGTTTAACAAAACCTTTAATACTATTTGTCAGGGCTTAAAATCCATTCGGAATGTTTAAGTGGTTGCCAGGGCATTTTGGCCAGATCTACCTCAGGATCAATAAGCCGAACGAGCGGTTCTTTGTTCAGGCTCACAAAAGCTTCGGCTCTTATTTCAACATCGCCAAAACCCTCCTTCTCGTATTTTTTATGCAAGTAGCGTGCAAACTGCCATATCATGTCCGGATGACCGGGCAAAGAGGCCGACTGCTGGGTGGTAAGGTGTTGTTTAGGGTTAACTATCCAACTCGAGTCGGCCTGAGGAGAGTACACAGTATAGTTGGTATAGCCTGATTTATAACGGAGCATCATGCGCCAGGCAAGCCGATGCCCTTCTTCAGTGTAGAACACATCGCCTTTGTACAGATGGTGTCTAACAGGTAGGTAAAGTTGATGCGCAAAGTAGACTACAAAAAGGGCCACCAGGCCAATGCAACTGGGAGTGAGCGATGGAAGGCTTTTCTCTGTGGTGATAATAGGCTTCTTTTTAAAGAAGATGCGTCTTATGGTTTCCGGCTCAAAGAAGAAGACCATGAGGGCGATCATGAGGTAGGGAAAAATGCCAATGTGGAACACTAAGGAGTTGAATAAGTTAAAAACGATGGCTAGTACAAATGCTGCTTTTCGGGTCTTTTTCCAGAGCAACAAGTAAACAATACAGGCATCGAACAAAATACCACCATAAATTACCAATTGCTGAAGCCAGTCTTTTTGAAGCCAGGGGCCAATTAACCAGCGGTTTCTTTTGCCAAGAAAATTCATGGCTATGAAGTCTCCGTTGAGCCAACCAGGATACAGCTTATGAGCAGCTGCAAAAGTGAAGACTATCCACAATTGAACAACAAAAATGGTAATGCACCACCTGGGGCATGTGGTAGATACTACCGAATTCCACCGTTTTGCATCTCTTGAAGCATAGGCATGAGCCGGCACTATAAGCATGAACAGGCTCAGGAGTATAAGGAGGTAATAGTGGTTGTTGTAATGCGATTTTTGCATCCAATACACCAAAGTCCAAAGAATCGTAAAGAGTCCTACCCCCATTCGATAGTAGTAGCCAAACATAATCATCAGGCCACAAACGGACATGGCATAAAAATAAACGTACATCCACGGTCCGTCAGGAGGTTGCAGCCATTCCATGCCTATTAATGTAAAATTAAATTCAGGCTCTATGAGGGCTCTCTTTACCCATCCGGTAAGTGTAGCTCCAAAGCACTCCAAAAAGACCAGTGCTCCAAAACAAATTCTGAATAGAATGAGCGGTGAATTATCTACAGGTTCAAATTGTGATTTTAGCCAGTTCAATGCTAAGTTGAATTATTGAAGTCAAGTTAAGGTTAAAGTGGTATGGCTAAAAGTAAAATGAAGGCTTTGAGCAAAAAGCTAAAAGAAAAAGAGAAGGAAAGTAAGGTAAAGCACTATACTGCCGATGATGACTCTCTGGATTTTGGTGGGTTGCCTAAGGATAGGGATCTGAAAAAGAATATAGGCTGCGGGGGCTAGTTATTCCGAATAGAACACACGCTTTACACGGCTACTCACGTTGGTCAGTATTTCGTAAGGGATGGTGTGTGCCCATTCGGCTAGTTGGCTCACGGTAGGTTCGTTTCCAAACACAATCACCTCGTCTCCTTCTTTAGCTTCTATGGCCGTCACGTCAATCATGGTCATGTCCATGCATACATTGCCTATAGTGGGGGCTGGTTGTCCCTTAATGCAAACAAAAGCCTTGCCCTGGCTAAAGGCTCTCAAATAGCCATCAGCATAACCTATGGCAATTACTGCAACAACCATGTCTTTTTCAGCTTTGCCTTGCCTGCTATAGCCTATGGTTTCACCGGCTTTCACCTTTCTTATTTGTGAGATTATAGTTTTTAATACTGCAGGGCGTTGCAGGTGGTTTTGGTATTTATGATTAACCTCCACCCCATGTAATCCAATGCCAAGTCGAACCATATCGAGCTGATGCTCAGGAAAACGTGTAATACCCCCTGAGTTGAGAATATGCCAAAGCGGTTTGTAGTTCAAAAGCGCTGACAGCTCAGAGGCCATTTGCTTGAAACTTTCAATCTGTGTCAGGGTAAAATGGTTGTGCTCATCTTCATCGGAGGCGGCCAAATGAGAGAATATGCTGTTTACCCGAATGCCCGGATTATAGCGCAGATATTCTTTCAGACTTTCCAGGTCGGTTTGGTTAAAGCCCAGGCGATTCATTCCGGTGTTTAGAATGAGGTGAACCTCTAGTTCTTTTTGAAAAGCATTGTAGGCCTCATGAAACTCACGAAGCAGGGACAATGAATATATTTCAGGTTCCAGCCTATACCTTATCATATTGAAGGCATCGTCCACATTGGGATTCATTACCATTATAGGACTTTTGATGCCGTCTTTGCGCAAAGCTATACCCTCATCGGCATAAGCCACCGCCAGGTAGTCTACCTTATTGTATTCCAGAAGACGCGCCACTTCACTGCTGCCCGACCCATAGGCAAATGCCTTAATTACCGCCATGATTTTGGTGCGAGGCTTTAGTAGCGAACGGTAAAAGTTAAGATTGTGCCGAATGGCATCCAGATTAATTTCGAGAACTGTGTGGTGCACTTTCTCTGTGAGCACTCGAGATACTCTTTCTAATGCAAACTGACGAGCCCCCTTGATCAAGATGAGATGATCTTTCAGGTCTTCCAGGTCGTCCGACTCCAGAAGTGCTTCAGTGTTGTTGTAAAACCTTGCTTCCATATGAAAGGCTCTATGTGCCTCCTTTAGCTGAGGGCCAACGGCAAACAGTTTTTCAATTCCCTTGGCCATTAGAAGCTCATTGAGACTTTCCAGGTCGGCCTTCCCAATGTTGGACTGTATGAAGTCTGAAAGAATTAGTGCCTTTTTGTGGAACATGTGTTGCTGCTCCATAAAGCTTAAGGCTTTACCCAAGCCTGCCAGATCGTTGTTATAGGTGTCGTCAATAATCTGATTGCCCCTTACACCGCGTTTTAGTTCCAGACGCATTTTCACGGGCTTTATCTTGTCAAGCCCTTCCTGAATTTTACGCAAGGGGGTTTGGCAATAGAGCGCGGCAATTATACAGTGTGTAAGGTTTTGCATTGAGGCTTCATCTGTAATGGACGTGCTAAAGGTTAGCCGCTGTCCATTCCATTGAACTGACAATTGACCCGGACTATGACTTACTTCAATCTCGGCCCGACCTTTTCTGGACCACGCCAGTTTATGCCCGGCAAACACTTTGTCGATTACTGCAGCAAGTTCTTGCTGATCAGCCTCATAGATCAATACATTACTCCTTTTAAAGAGTTTGAGCTTTTCACGAATTTTTTCTTCTAAAGAATTGAAATTCTCCTCATGAGCAGGCCCAATGTTGGTGAAAATACCGAGGGTAGGAGCTATCATGAGTTCCAGGCTATCCATTTCTCCGGGTTTAGAAATACCTGCTTCAAAAATGCCCAGGTCAAACCGATTGGAGAGTGGCCACACGGAGAGTGCTACGCCCAACTGAGAGTTATAACTTTTAGGATTGGACAGTGTATATTGGGTTGGTGCCAATATGGCGGTAAGCCATTCTTTGACAATGGTTTTGCCGTTGCTGCCTGTTATACCAATTACCGTTTGCTTAAAGGCACTTCTTTGGTAAATGGCGAGTTGTTGAAGGGCTCGGAGACAAGATTCAACCCGTACCACATTGGCATGATCTGGCAGTTCCACTTCTTCATCGACCAGAAAGTGCCGGGTGCCTTGTGCTGCCAGACTCGAAATAAACTGATGTCCGTTGGTATGCTGCCCTCTTAAGGCTGCAAATAGCTCGGTCTCTCTAAAAGTGGCCTGCCGACTGTCAAAACAAATGGTTTCGAAAGTGGGGGTTGTGGTTTTAGACAACAACTTGCCACCAGTGATTGCTACCAGTTGATCTATTTCCAATGGCTACAGGTTTAAAAGAGTTTTGCCCCGTTCGGAACAGGTACGTCAGGAGCACAAAGTACTACATTTCCATCCGAGTCAGGAAAGCCGGTAACTAAAACTTCAGAGATCATTTTTCCAATTTGCTTGGGAGGAAAGTTAACCACCGCCAGCACTTGTCGACCAATTAATTCTTCTGGAGTATATCGTTCCGTAATCTGTGCGCTCGTCTTTTTATGACCGATTTCTTCTCCAAAATCTACGACCAGCTTATAGGCCTTTTTACGAGCCGAATCGTTTATTTCGGCCGAAATAACAGTACCTACACGTATTTCCACTTTCTCAAAATCGTGCCATTCAATAAGGTTCATATGACTTACAAACAAAAAAGGTTTGACAATTGGTGTAATTAGATAAACAAAATTATTTGCCTAACGTTAAGCTAGTTACAATTTTTGATTAATTTAGGCGTCCAGTATTTAAAGTATGGCTCAAAAGATATCAGTTTTTACTCTCTGTTTACTAGGAATTGCTTTCCTCAACCAGACTGCTTTGGCTCAGGAAGAGGGAGGTTCAGTAGATAAAACCGAAAATGTACAAGTGTCTCCCGTAGATTCTTTAAGCACTATGGAACGGGGAGAACAAGAATCTGTATCTGAGCCAGTCACTACACCTTTCAATATTCCTTCCAACGAATTGAGAAAGACGAAACCCCAGCCCGTGAATAAAGTGAATACTGGCGATAAAACAACCCCTGAGGGACAGGTAAAACCAAAGGAAAATAAACAAGAGGTTTCCTTTAACATCATCTACTACCTGATCTATAAGTTCAAACAGGTCGATAACTAGACTTCTTTTCTTTTACCAACCATTCAAGTAATTACTTTCTTTGTTTTTGCAATAGTGTTGCAATGCTGTATACCTTTGCCGCATGATTCAGCGGTCGCTTTATAGTCTGATCTTCTTTTTATCTGCATTGGCCCTTATGGCTCAGGAGAATTGCTCCTATTCACTCAAGGGGAAAGTAAAGGCCGCTATAACCGATGAAACTATACCGTTTGCTACGGTCATACTCAAAGGCAACACAGAACTCTCACAAGTATCTACAAGCAACGGTAGCTTTAATTTTTCAGGCCTGTGTTCTTCAGAGGTTATTCTTACTGTACGATTCGTTGGTTTCCAGACTTACTCCGATACATTGACCCTAAGTTCGGGAGGTAATACCATTGAAGTATTGCTTCAGGAGAATGTACATGAACTAGAAGAGGTACTGGTGATAGAAGAGGGGGTTGAAGAGGTAGCTACAATTGCCCGGGCGGAAGTAAACGCGAAGGCTCTTGAGAAATTAGGAGGAGAGTCGTTGGGTAAAAGCCTTTCAGGCCTATCAGGAGTGAATATGTTGCAATTCGGTCCCACCATTGCCAAGCCGGTAATTCATGGGTTGCACAGCAACCGAATACTAATTCTTAACAACGGTATCCGCCAGGAGGGACAGCAGTGGGGGCAGGAACACGCTCCTGAAATCGACCCGTTTGTGGCAAATAACCTGAGGTTGATAAAAGGAGCAGCGGCTGTTAAATATGGTTCCGATGCCATTGGAGGAGTTATTCTTGTTAATCCGGCCGAGCTGCCCCGAAGCGAAGGATTGTCAGGAAAGGCAAGTATGGTTGGTGCGAGCAATAACGGAATGTATGCTGGCTCTATGCTTGTTGAAGGAGGGCTGAAAGGGCTCAGAGGTTTTGGGTGGCGTTTTCAGGGCACTTACAAACGGGCTGGCGATGCCAGCGCACCTCAATACAGACTTACTAATACGGGAACCCTTGAAAGAAATTTTTCGCTTGGTGCAGGGTATCATACCGATGCTTTGGGGGCAGAGCTATTCTATAGCAGTTTCGATGCTGAAATTGGCATTTTGAGGAGCGCCCACATTGGCAATCTCACCGATCTTGAGCGGGCCATAGGACGAGATAGGCCTCTTTTTGTGGAGGATTTCAGTTATACGATAAATAATCCTTATCAGGCAGTAAATCATCAGTTGCTTAAGGCCAATGGGCATATGACCCTCGAGAATATTGGTGAGCTATCAGCTCAATATGGGTTACAGATTAATAGAAGAGAGGAGTTCGATATTCGTAGGGCAGGGCGTTCTACAATTCCTGCCCTTGCACTCGATTTATATACGCATACCATCGACCTGGACTTTGATATGTTGCCTCAGGGAAGCTGGAAATGGGATGTGGGAGCAAGTTTTATGTATCAGAACAATGAAAATGATCCTGAAACGGGGATTAGACCACTTATTCCGGATTTTGAAAACTGGACTGCCGGAGCACATGTAATCTCGCGGTTCATTCAAACCAACTACGAATTAGAAGCCGGGGCAAGGTATGACTTTAGACATTACCTCATCAAACGGTTCGATCGAAACAACAATCTGTTAAAGCCGGAGTTCGATTTTAGCAACCTCACAGGCTCGGTGGGAGCACTGTTTTTCCTTTCCAATAATCTTCAGCTAAGAACCAACATTGGCACAGCCTGGAGAGCACCTCATGTCAACGAACTATATAGCGAGGGGCTTCATCATGGTGCCGCGGCTGTAGAAGAAGGGAATCCGGAACTTGAGAGTGAAAAATCAGTAAAATGGATAACCAGTCTGGAAAAGAATACGGAGAAGCTCGCTTTTAATTTTTCAGGATATATCAACCTGATTACAGACTATATTTATCTAAGGCCAGAAGATGTGGCTCTGACCATACGTGGTGCTTTCCCTGTGTTTCGATACAGGCAAACCGATGCGCTTCTTACCGGAATAGATGCAGATGTTAGCTATAAAATTAGTGACCGGCTGGAGAACAAAAGCAAACTCTCCGTTATTTATGCTCAAGACCAGCGCCTGCGATCGCCACTTATAAATATTCCGGCCAATTCCGTATCAACTGCTTTGGAGTACGCTCTTAATTTAAAGGGCTTTGAGTCTTCTCATATAGGCTTTGAACTGGCCTTTACAGATAGACAGAGAAATGCACCCCGAGTGGTTTCAATTGCTGAAATTTTGGAGGCTAATGAAAGCGATTCGGACTTGTTTGCGTCAGATCAATCGGTTTTCGATATTCTGGATGTACCCGGAGCGTATACCCTTGTAAACCTGGAGGCAGGTTTGGAGAAAAGGCTTAGAAATTCAGCGCTTCGCGTCAACCTGGCGGTTACCAACCTTTTTAATGTGGAATATAGAGATTATTTGAACCGGTTCAGGTACTATTCGGCTGAGATGGGGCGCAACATTACCCTGCGGTTGAATTACGAGTTTTGAGTTAGAACCAAAAAGAAAAAGCCTACTTCAGCAGGCTTTCAATGTCTTTGAGCGTCAGGTTGCCCTCGTAGTATGCCCTTCCGAAAATAACGCCTTTCACTCCAATATCTTCCAGTTTCTTGATGTCATCTACAGAGCGAACCCCACCACTGGCTAAGAGGTGTACGTTAGGGAAGGTTTTAACCAGATGTTTGTAAAGGTCAAAGTTAGGCCCCTCTTCAATACCGTCTTTGTTCACGTCAGAACACTTCACGTATTTAATACCCCTCATGTAGAAGTAGTCTATATGCTCTTCTACATCGGTATTGGTTGCTGTTTGCCAGCCCCTGATGGTTATTTTACCATCTTTGGCATCGGCTCCAAGTGTAATTTTCTCGCGGCCATAAGACATAAGCCATGAAGAAAACAACTCTCGCTTGTTTATAGCAACTGAAGAGGCGGTTACTGAGGTAGCTCCGTGTTCGTAGGCTTTCGAAATGTCACCGTCAGTTCTTATACCCCCACTAAAATCTACCTTCAGGTCGGTATAGCCCGCAATCATTTGCAGTATGTGGTAGTTAATAGGAGAGCCCTGGCGTGCGCCATCAAGGTCTACAATATGAATTTTCTGGATGCCATAATCTTCAAATTGTTTTGCAATATCTACAGGGCTATCCTGATACACAGTTTCTCTTGAATAATCGCCCTGCTTTAATCGGGTAAGCTTTCCGTTTATTATAGATATTGATGGTATAATCTGAATCATGGTTATTAAGCACTTTAAAAGCGGCTAAAACTAGTAATTTTTTAACCAGAAAAATGAAGCCCAACTTTAATTATTTATTAAAAGCCGGTTGAATAAACTAGTAAAAAATACAGCTTCCTGCAAGCTTTATGCTATGAATCAGTTGGTTAATTGGGCATTGGTAATGAGTTTGAATCCAGAGCCGTGCAGTGTCATGATCTGTACAGAAGGGTCTGCCTTTAGGTGCTTTCGCAATTTGGCAATATATACGTCCATGCTTCGGGCATTAAAGTAGGAGTCGTCTCGCCATATTATTTTTAGTGCCGTACTTCGGTCCAACGGCTGGTTTAAGTGAAGGCAAAGTAGTCTTAGAAGCTCCGATTCTTTAGAGGTAAGTTTGGTTTGGTCATTTCCATGCATGAGCAGCTGCTTATCATAGTCGAAGTGGAATGAGCCAAAGTGAAACTCCTTCTGATCAGAAATTTGAGGGTTCTTTTCTGCTGTTCTTCTCAAAATTGCCTGAATTCGCAATAGCAATTCTTCCATGCTGAAAGGCTTGGTAATGTAATCATCGGCCCCAATTTTGAACCCTTCGATTGTATCTTCTTTCATTGATTTGGCCGTGAGAAAAATAATAGGGGTTACCGAATCATTTTTCCGTATTTCCTTAGCCATAGAAAAGCCATCTTTTTTGGGCAGCATAATATCGAAAAGGCACAAATCGAAGGCCTCTTTTTTAAACGTTGAGAGACCTTCTTCTCCATCTCTGCAAAGTTTGGTTTCGTACCCTTTTAGGGTAAGATATTCGTTGAGAATCTGCCCCAGATTGGGGTCGTCTTCAACCAGCAAAATTTTAAAACTAGCCATGAGCAAACGGTAAAAATACTTTGAATGTGCTTCCTTTTCCGGGTTCACTCTTTACACTTACTGAACCCTGGTGCATATCTACAATGTTTTTGACATACGAAAGGCCTAACCCAAAGCCCTTTACATCGTGAACGTTTCCTGTAGATACACGATAAAACTTGTCGAATATTTTCTGAGTGGCCTCCTTAGACATGCCAATTCCTTTGTCAGATATTTTAATGATCACTCCTGTAGAAATACTTTCTGTGCGAATGTGAATTTCCGGAGCATCGGGCGAGTACTTATTGGCGTTGTCCAACAGGTTATAAATTATGTTGGTGAGGTGCACCCTGTCCGCTTCAATCACTGAATTGGAAGCGAGTAATTGGCTGGTTATGGTACCTCCCCTTTTTTCTACCAATATGGTAATGTTTACCAAGGCCTTTTCTATAATGTCGTGAACATCTGAAAGCTCAAATTTGAGCCTAAAGTCTTTTTTATCCAGGCTGGCAATTTGAAGTACCTTTTCAACCTGCATTCCCAGGCGCTTATTCTCATCTCGGATTACCTGTACATAACGGTCAATAATGGCCTTGTTGCTTTTAATATCATCATCTTGCAAAGCCTCTGTGGCCAAAGACACTGTTGCAATAGGAGTTTTAAACTCATGGGTCATATTATTAATGAAGTCGTTCTTGATATCCGAAAGCTTCTTTTGCCGCAGTATTACCATAATGGCATAGGCAAAACAGCCTACCACAATAAACATGAGTAGGCCTGAGGCCGAAAGCGGCAAGAGGGCCTGTTTTAAAAGGTAGTTGCGTTCGTTAGGAAAATCAATGGCCAGAAAATAGTCTTTCACCTCCAGATCCATGGGGAACAGATTGGCCTTTAAAGGAGAAGATTTTATGCTTTCGGCATCTTCTTTAACATTGGCATTCAAGAGCTTAAGCTCGTCTTTGGCGCGGTCTATAATGCCATAGTTATACTCCAGGTCAATACCACGGTTGGTTAGTTCCCTGCGCAGCAGAGTGTCCAGGTCGGCAGGGTTTACACGCTCAAAAAGATTGTTGCTTCCCATTAGATGTTCCAGCCAACTCTGTTTGAGCATGTCCATGCGCTGGTTCATTTGGCGTTCCATGAGCAAACGCTGGCCATTATCAGTAGGAGGCATGGGGCCATAGCCCATGGGAGGTTGGTTTACAAAAGCATTAAAATTGAAAGAAAAAAGAATTTCCCCCGCTTGTTCGTTTACCTCAACCTGTAACATGCTGTTAAACACCTCTTCTATGTTTTGAACCTGGGCATTGCCAGCCCGCTCATAGGCGTTGTTGTTGGCAAATCTGTTAAGGGTGTCTCTCAGAGCTTCCAATCGGTTTTGCTGAATAGGCATTATGCGATTGGCATCGCGCTGCAGAAAATTATAGTCGTTTTGTATGGCCAGTTTGTAGGTCACTTCGTTGAGCGCATCGTTAACCGCTTTGGTAAAACGCTCCTTATTCACTGCGCTTACCTCATTGATCCAGTAAAACTGGAACCCTATGAGCCCTAGCAGTGCTACACTCAACAAACCAATCAACCAACGAATCTTTCTCTGAGTCACGCGACTAAATTACGGCTAAATAACAGGCCTAAAGTGCTGCTTAACAATTATTAACATCGTTTAACCGGCCTTTAACAACGTTTTGCAGCTCTGCCCAGTAATTTAGCATAGTCAAAACAAGAAACTATGAAAAGGTCAATTTTCCACCATTTAAAGTTACTGCTGGGTATGTTTGCCCTGTTGCTGGTTGTGGGCTGCAATCAGGCAGTGCAGGCTCAGAATGAACAGATAAAAGAGAGCCAGTCTGTTTCAATATCTACTACCGAAGAGGGAAAAATCAAGCTGAAAGTAGTGCAAAAGAGGGGCGATGATGAAACTACTTTTGAAAAGACATACGATTCTTATGAGGCCATGCACAACGACCCCGATTTGGAAAAATACGGCATTAATAAAAATGCATTAGGCTTTACCGGAAGCATGGGCAAACCTCAATTCTTTTTCCACAATGGGCCGGCTCAGGGTTTTTGGAACGATGATGATTTCTCCATGGCTCCTTTTAGAGAAATGGAAGAGCGAATGAGAGAAATGATGGAGCAGTTCGGCCACAGAGGTTTTGCTTTTGGGTTCGATGATGATGACTTCATGAATATGGACTCATTGGTGCAGCGCTTTAGTTTTAAAAATGACAATGGCCGGTTTTTCTTCAACGGGAAGGAAATTACCGATATGGACTCGCTAAAAGAGGTTATGAAA
Organism: Roseivirga sp. UBA1976; assembly: GCF_002336325.1. Lineage (NCBI taxonomy): Bacteria > Pseudomonadati > Bacteroidota > Cytophagia > Cytophagales > Roseivirgaceae > Roseivirga > Roseivirga sp. UBA1976. Next base: position 47,986 of record NZ_DDDQ01000007.1, read on the forward strand.
GACAAGTTTAAAAACTTTCATTTCGATTTCGATTTTGGCGATTGGGAAGATGATTCTTTTGGAGCTTGGGGCTTTAGCCATGACGATGATGACGTAAGAGTAATTACACGAGCCAAAGTAATGGTGAAGTCGGCTAGTGAAGAAGATAAAAAAGTGGTAGGAACCGAAAACATGGAAGCACTGGAGTTGAGGGACATTAGTTTCTACCCCAATCCAAGCGATGGCCGCTTCGATGTTGAACTAAAAACGAAAGCCGATTCCCCCATTCAGGTGATAATTGTAGACGACAATGGCAATGAAGTCTTTAACAGAGTCGGCCGTCCGCAGGCCGGAGAATATAAATTCAACGTAGACCTAACGCACGAAGGCAAAGGCATTTACGTTATGAAATTGATTCAAAACGACAAAGCGCTTACCAAGCGAGTGGTAATCGAGTAAATTTTAGTTTTAGTTGAGTATTTCGAAGAGGAAGCCGGTCAAGCTTCCTCTTTTTATTTTATGGCTCTATATTTGGCGCTCAATTAGAAAATTATGGAATTAGTGAATGGCCGATACAATATTCAAGGGATTGACTTAGAGTCTCTTGCTGAAGAGTTTGGCACACCCGTATATGTGTATGATGCGGCCAAGATAAAATCGCAGTTCGATCGTCTTTCCGAAGCTTTTCCTCAGGTAGACCTCCGAATTAAATATGCCTGTAAATCGCTTACTAATATTTCCATACTTAAGCTATTGAAGAGCTATGGTTCTGAGTTAGACTGTGTATCGGTTCAAGAAGTAAAATTGGGTTTAAAGGCAGGTTTTAGCCCTGAGCAAATATTATATACCCCAAACTGTGTTTCGTTTGAAGAGATCCAGCAAGCGGTAGAACTGGGGGTGATGATAAACCTCGACAATATCTCGCTTCTTGAGCAATTCGGAAACAAGTACCATAATACGGTTCCCGTTTGCATTCGCCTCAATCCTCATATAATGGCCGGAGGCAACAAGAAAATCAGTACGGGACATGCCGATTCCAAATTCGGTATATCTATCTACCAAATAGCTCATATTCTCAAGGTGGTTTCTACCTACAACATCGATGTGGTAGGGCTCCACATGCATACAGGTTCCGATATTTTAGACGCGGAGGTGTTTCTAAGAGGAGCCGAAATTCTTTTCGATGCGGCCAAAAACTTCGATGCCCTTCGGTTTATAGACTTTGGTAGCGGTTTTAAAGTAGCCTACAAAGAAGGAGATATTACAACCGACATAGAGGAAGTGGGGGCAAAGCTGTCTTCGGCTTTTGTGCAGTTTTGCGAGACCTATGGTAAAAAACTCGAAATGTGGTTTGAACCCGGTAAATTTCTGGTAAGCGAGGCCGGTGTTTTTCTGGTGCGGACCAATGTGGTTAAAACAACCCCTGCCACAGTTTTTGCGGGCGTAGATTCAGGATTAAACCACCTCATCCGCCCCATGATGTACGATGCCTACCATGAGATTGTAAACATTTCGAACACCTCTGGCACAAAACGTGTATACACTGTGGTTGGCTACATTTGCGAGACCGATACTTTTGGTTTGGACAGAAAATTGAGTGAAGTAAAAGAAGGAGATATTCTGGCCTTTAAGAATGCCGGAGCCTATGGCTTTAGCATGGCTTCTAACTATAATTCACGCCTGAGACCGGCCGAAGTATTGGTGTATAACGGCAAGGCCCACCTGATTAGGCAAAGAGAAACCTTCGATGATATTCTGCGAAATCAGGTAGAGATAGATATCTAATTTCAGGGCTTCAGAAGTCGGTTTTTCGACTTGCTAAGCCAATTAATTACCCGTTTTGCAACGTGAAAATTGCGAAACTTCATTAGTTTAGAAAATTCAAGAAGAAACGCGCTTATGAACACTAAGAAAATGACTTTACTAGCCCTGTTTGGAGGGTTTTTGTTAGCCTCTTTCTCATTTAAGTCAGTCGACCAGAGCGATGCACTGAAAAAAAGTATGGCAGCCGGAAAGACTACATACGATGCCGTATGTTTGGCCTGCCATATGGACAAAGGCCAGGGAATTCCTAATGTTTTTCCTCCTTTGGCCAAGTCTGACTACCTGATGAAAGATGTAGACCGCAACATTAAAAACCTTATTCAGGGCTTGAGCGGAGAAATAACCGTAAACGGTAAAAAGTACAATCAGGTAATGCCTGCCTCTGGCCTAGACGATGAGGATATAGCCAATGTATTGAACTACGTGATGAACTCGTGGGGCAATAAAGCCGAGAAGATGGTGACTAAAGAGCAGGTAGCCAAAGTAAGAGCAAGTCTCAAATAAGCAAGTATCCGAAAAATAATCGGTCGAGAAAGCAGTTAACACTTTGAAACCTGTAGTGCATTTTTGCTTAATGAATCAGTGGATGAGAAGTATGACTGCTTTTTTGTTTGTATTGCTGTTTTGTGCTCACGGATGTAAAAGTCCGGAAAATGATACCAATCCGCAATTCAGCGATCAGGAAGTGTCCAATGCCTTTGGCCGGGCTCAGGAACAAGCCCAGATTCAGATTCCTCAGTTAGACGAAGCTTCTGGGCTGGTCAATAGCCGATCCAATCCGTTTTACTTTTGGTCTCACAACGATAGCGGAGGAGACCCTCAGTTTTTTCTGTTTACTCAGACAGGAGCCGATTCCAGTCGGCTTATTCTTAACGGGGCTCAAAATGTTGATTGGGAAGATATGGCCATTGGCCCGGGTCCTGTAGATCAGGTAAATTATTTATATGCCGCTGATATTGGCGATAACCGTGCGGTTCGGGCCAATTGCGTTATTTACAGAGTGCCTGAGCCGGACCTTACGGTGGCCGATATACCCGCTACCTATACAGTAAATGCAACAGATTACGAAACCATAACCTATCGGTATGCCGATGGTGCCAGAGACGCAGAAGCTTTGTTTGTGGATCCGGCCACACGAGATATTTACATTGTCACCAAACGAGAACCCAGTGTAATTGTCTATCGCCTGCCTTACCCTCAAAGCCTTAGCTCAGAAAATGTTGCTGAACGTGTTGCGGTCATTCCTTTCACTTTTGTTACGGCAGCCGATCTTTCGGCCGATGGAACTGAGCTCTTGCTCAAAAATTATGAAAACGTATACTATTGGAAGCGATCAGCAACAGAAAGTATACAGGAGATGTTAAGCAAAACCCCTCTTAGGTTAAACTATACCAGAGAGCCCCAGGGAGAAGCTATTGCCTGGGACTCCAGCCACAATGCTTATTATACCATTAGCGAAGCCAACGGTTCCTCACCCGTAGTTTTGTTTCGTTATAACAGAAATTGAGCTGCTCTAGCTGGCGCTAATGGTGTTCAGTGTTGCGGTAAAGGCATTGTAATACGACCTGCCAATTGGAATTTTCTTATTGCCCAGATACACATAGCTGGTATCGATGGCCGTAACCGAGTCTACCAATACCACAAACGATTTGTGTACACGCAAAAACCGGTCTTTTGGCAGTCTGTCGGTAATTTCCTTTAGCGACTTGCGTATGGTAAAATCTCTGCCGTCTTTGGCATGAATCGTAATGTGGTTTCCATCGGCTTCAATCCATTCCAAATCCTCATATTTCACCTTCTCCAACAAGCTTTTCTTCTTAATAAAGATGGAGTCGTTGTTATAAGTAGTTGGGTTGTTTTCGGGTAGTCGCTCACCCTGAATACTCGCCAGGCGATTTTTGTTGAACAAGGCCACTTCTATGGCGGCATAAACATCGTCTTTTGTAAAAGGTTTTACAATGAAGCCTAAAGGCTGAGTCTGTTTTGCACGACTAACGGTTTCTTTGTCAGAATAAGAAGTGATATAAACAAAAGGAACTTTATACTGCTCTTTAATAATACCGCCTAGTTCAATACCATCTTGGTCACCCTTAATTTTAACATCGAGCAAGATCAAATCAGGTCGGGAACTTTTAATCGCTTTAATGGCCTGATTGGCCGAATTGGCTATTTCTGTATTCTCATAGCCAAAGATGCCTAGCATCTCTTGAAGATTTTCAGCAATGAATGGCTCGTCCTCAACGATCAATATTTTGGGACTGTTCTGGTAATCGCTGTCCATGATGTCAGTTATTTGGTTAGGTGAATATCTTAAATATCGAGGTTAATTGGTCGAAAACTACTAAAATAGTAACTTAAAATTATCCAAAATACGCCCTTCTTAAGCGCTCAAGTGATGGAAAACATTTTAAAAGATGTTACGAACGAATTAATAGATGTAAAAAGCAGATCGGTTGAGCTTCAGTCTGTTATCAATAATTTGACTGAGGCAATTTGGTCAATAGACCTCACTTCTGAGCCTTATGAAATCATCTATCACAATAATCCAATCGAACGATTTGGTAACCCTGATGAACTGGATCCGCCACCCCGAACCATGGAAGAATGGCAGCAATGTATACATCCCGATGATCGGGAACGAGTGCTGGAAGAGGTGGTCAATGCGCTTAGTTCAGGCAATGCGAGCTACTCCTATAGGGCCCTTCGTAAAAAGGATCAGTTTCGTTATTTCCGCGACCGGATCAGTGTGCTTTATGAAAATGAGAAACCTGTTCGGCTTGATGGAATAACCATAGACATAGACCATATAAGGCGTTCCAGGCTCAATCTGGAGCTTAGTCAGCAGCGATTAAAAGCAATTGTAGATGCACTGCCCGACCCGGTTTTTATTTCTACAAAAGAAGATGGTCAGGTCATTTTTGCCAATGAAGTGCTTTTTAAGGTCTATGAGATGTCTCCCATAGATTTTCTGGGCAAAAAGGTAATTCAGTTTTACCAGAACTTTGAGGGTCGGAAGTCTTATATAGAACGATTACAGAACGAAGGCCATATTCAGGGGCATGAACTTGTGTTGCGCAACAAAAAGGGCGAATCGTTTTGGGTAAGTGCTTCCACCATGCCACTCGATTTTCAGAATCAGGAGTGCTTTATTACCATTCTACAAGACATTACCGATCGTAAAAATCTTGAAAAACAGCTTCAGGAGAGTAATGAGCGATATCAGTTGGCGGTTGAAGGAACCAATGATGCTATTTGGGAATATGACTTCCACACCAAGAAGTCTTACCTTTCTCCTCAGTTTTGGGAAGGTATGGGGCTGCCTCCGGAAGAAAACCCACTGGATGATCAGCTGATAGCCAAATACCTTCACGAAGTAGACCGAAAGGAATTCATTGTGGTGCTCAACCAGCACCTGGAAGAGAAGAAGGAAAAACTCACCCTGGAGTTCAGGCTTTCAGGAGCCGAAAACAAAATAATCTGGGCCCTTTTTAAGGCTGGCATTATTTACAGCGACAAGGGAGTTCCCCTTAGAGCTGTGGGTTCTCTTTCCAACATTACCTCCCTCAAGGAGGCTCAAACCAAACTGAGAGAAAGCGAAGCGAAGTATAAGCTTATTTCAGAAAATTCGAGCGACTGTATATGCCTTCAGGAGCTCAATGGGCGCTTTGTTTTTGTGTCGCCTTCATCGAAAGACGTCCTGGGTTACACTCCGGGCGAACTAGCTAGTATGAGGCTAAGAGATATTATTACCGAAGAATATTTACATAAGGTGTCAGACACCATGCTGGGCGTAATTCAAGGTAAGCTAAAAACCGTTTCCATAACTTTTCAGGCAAGGCACAAAAATGGCAGCCTCGAATGGCTGGAAACTGTTGGAGGAGCTATTCTGGACGACCAGGGCGAGCCTATGTTTTTACAAACAAGCACAAGAAATGTAACGGACAGGGTAGAAGCTCAACGACAGCTAAAGGAAAGCGAGGAGCGCTACAAGCTTATTACCGAAAACTCCAACGACATTGTGACGCTCATGGATGTTGAAGGTAACTACGTGTTTATTACTCCTTCTATTAAGGAAGCAATGGGCTGGGAGGTAGATGAGGTAATTGGTCAGAATACACGCAACTTTGTGCATCCGGAAGACCTGCCCGATATTGAAAAAGGCTTTTTAGAAACCCTTGAGAAGAAGATCAAGGAAAGAACGATGATCTTCCGATACAAGCACAAGAATGGCAGCTGGCGATGGATGAAAGCCACAGGCGGAATTATTCTGGATGAGCATCAGAACCCCATCTACTTTAGAGCCAATAAAATTGACATCACAGACAAGAAGCTTACAGAAGAGCGCCTAAAGGCGAAAGAAGAGCAGTATAAGCTAGTGTCTGAAAATTCTGCCGATGTTATTTGCTTACATAAGCTCGATGCTACTTTTACTTTTGTATCGCCCTCTTGTTCAAGGCTGTTGGGCTATTCCGTAGAAGAAAAAATGGAGCTTACCCTGGCAGACCTTATTCACCCTGATGATTATAAGCGAGCCATTGAGGTGTTCGAAGAAACCGCAAAAAACAAGCGCAAGAATACCATTACGCAGTATCGTTACAAGAAAAAGAATGGAGAGTATTTCTGGGCAGGAGTTTCAATGAGTGCGGTCCTGAATAGCGATCAGGAAACACAATTTGTACTTACCTCTACAAGAGACATTACGGAAATTGTGAACGTAATAGAAAAGGAGCGACAGCTCAACAAGCTTAAGTCGAGCTTTATTTCCATGGCATCTCACGAGTTTAGAACACCCCTCACCACCATTCAGTCCAGCAACGAGCTCATAAGCATGTATCTGGAAAACAAGGCAGAAATAAACGATAACCGTCTGGTGAAACACGTGAGTCGAATTCGTACAGAACTGGATCGCCTCAACGCCCTCTTGAAGGACGTGTTTACCCTGGGTAGGCTGGATGTTGGAAAAACCCAACTGAAAAAAGACATTACTTCGCTAACGGGAATTGTTCGCCAGGTAATACTGGAGTGTCAGGTGCAGTTTAAAGACCGCAAGGTGCAATTGAAAATTGAGGGGCAGGAAAGACAGCTATTACTAGATAGCCAACTCATTTCTCATGCCATATCCAACCTCATTAACAACGCCCTTAAATATTCGGGGAATAGAAAAGATCCGGAAGTTATTATCATTTACGAACCTGATTCGGTACAGCTAAAGGTCAAAGACTACGGAATAGGAATTCCTAAGAAAGATCAGGCCAGCTTGTTCGAGTCGTTCTCAAGAGCCTCCAACGTGGGCGATATTGACGGCACCGGTTTGGGGCTGGTAATAGTCAAACAATTTATTGAGATGCATGGTGGTACCATTTCCTTTCAGTCGGAAGTACACAAAGGAACTACCTTTACCATTGCCATTCCCAATGTTTAGTTAAAAGTAAAAACCGAGCCTGAAGAGAGGCAAAAGAGTTTCTTCAGATTTCGCCAGTAGAATGTTTACAGCAAAACGGCCGAATGGAGTAAGGTATACCCCTCCACCATAGCCATGATGCCATTGGTTGGAGTTTTCTCCGCTTACCCATACCCTGCCCAAATCGTTGAAAAACAGAAGACCAACTCTGGCCGGCAGAAAGTAATTCCTCCACTCTAGTAAATCTATTCTTAGGTCTAGCTGATGGTAGAAGCTGCTTTCACCTGCAAAGCGGTATCTTCTATACCCTCTCAGGGTATTGAAGCCATCGAGATAACTGGCCTGGAAAAACTCAAAATCGCCAAAAGATTTGTGGTAGCCTACACGGGTAGCCATTGAGGTGCGCCCGAAGCCATCCATAATCCAACGAAATGTAAGGTCGGAGCGCCAGCGCGCACTGTTTGCAGATAGTTCGTTTAGCCCGTTGTCATACAGCAGTTCGGTGTTAAAAGTGATGCCCCGCTTGGCAAAAACGGCATCGTCTCGGGTATCCAGATAAAAGCCCAGGTTAGCCCCTAAATAAGTTCTGTGATTTTCCAGTAGACTTGGATCAAGCCCATTTTCTGCAAAGTTGGAGATAAAACGGTTGTCATTCTTTTCAATCTCCACGTCCCAAAACCTAAGGCCTACCTTAAAATGAGCCTTTGACCCTACCTGAAAGCTTAGGACCGGGTTGACAAAATAGGATTCGTAGCGGGTGCGGTAGTAGGTTAGGGGTTGGTCTTTGTCGTAGGCCGACTCATTGCCCAAACCAAAGAAGTTGTTCACAAAGTTAGGGGCCTTTATTTCCATATCGAGCAACAGGTTGGCTTTGCCCAGAGCATCAACCCATTCACCGCTGTAGTCCAGGCTATATGAGCTGGTGGCCAGCGCATAGCTGGCCAGCAAAGTGTGCTTTGCAGCAAAAGGCTCCTTGCGAAAACCATCACTCTTATACATAAACCCACCTCCAAGAAAAACACCATCGTCCGGGTTATAGTTGAATCCAACAAGTGGCATTAGCACGTCAAAGTCGAACTCCTCCATATTGTAGTGGTTTATGAGCGGATCCTTATCGCTGGTCAGGTCTTTGGTTTCTTTGCTGGGGTCCAGGATTGTATTGAGGGACTTGTCGTAAACCACAGTGTGTTTTTTTAGTCCTTTAACCCGGCTTTTGTCTACTACCATATCTTCTCCATCTCCGCCAATGATTCGTACAACTATACTTTTGTTTACATTGCCCGACAGTTCAAACTCATCTTCCTGGTCGAAACCAAAAAGTCGTATTTCTTCAGTTTCTGAAGTCTTAAATGTACGTTGATAGAGCAACTGATCCCGGTTGCCCTTATCAGATATTTTATACACTTCTACCTGGGTTTCTTCATCGCTAAGGCGTTTTACTATAAACCACTCTCTCTTGTCGCTGCCCAGTACGTTCACCGTTTTCGACAAAAATTTGTAGTAGTCAGCGGCATATTCATGAAGCCGGTCTCTGCGGTTTTTGAGCTTTCGTATAATCTCCTCGCCATGCAGGTCGAAGATTTGCTTTGGCCAAACTTTGAATGCCTGTTCAATCACTTCATCTGTGAGGGCTGCTTGTAGTTCTTTGGCCTGATTCACCCAGTCTTCTTCAGAAGGTTCCGTCATAAAGTACCTGTCGAACCACCGAATTCTATAAAAGCCGTAGGCAGGGGTATAGTCTATTTCATCATGAAAACCCCTTAGTGCAGGCTGAGCCCATTTGGAAGCGGCCAGTTTCTTAAAGACACCCTCACCGGCAAAGAATACCACATCGCGATCGCGGGGTATTGGTTTATACAGCTTCTTATCGTCTTTCAGGTCATATTCAACCCATCTCCATTGGTCATCGTGCCTGTCCCAATCGCCTAGCCACATGTCGAAGAGCCTGTTTCGCACCACAAATACCTGATCGACCTTTTCATCATTGTCGTCTCTGAGTTTTTCGTACAGGTCTATGCTCGACTCTACATCGTCTCCGGCTCCAAAAAAGGATTCTTCAATGTGTTCTTTATTGGCGCGTTCTTCAAAAATGGCCATAGTGTTGGCAAAGTCTTCGCGGTATATGCCAAAACGGGGATCGTCCGGTATAAAATAAACCTTAGGATTGGCGTGGAATATTCCTGCAGCTTCGGCCAGGGGCGGAATTACAAATGGTGCATAGGGGTGAGAAGAGGAGATACCATCTTGAACAATACTTTTTATGAAGGTGCGCCTTAGTTCGGGAGGCAAGGTCAAAGCAGGGTTTTTGTCCATAGATCGTAAGACATACTGTTTGCCGTCTTGAGCCTCCAGTCTCAGAGAGGTGGTTTGGTGTCCGCCTCCCTTTTTTAATATTCTCAATCCTCCTTTCACACTGCCAATATCAAAAACCGGCAACTCAATTGGTGTGGCCCATTCCTGCCGGTAGTTTTCTCCAAAGAGTGCTTCGTGCAGAGCACTACGGTTGTGGTATTTTAAGCTAGCGGCAAATACAGTGTCTTTATCCTTGAATTGATCGGTATCGAACTCGGCCAATAAGTCTTTGGGCGAGGGCTGCCATTCTCGTTCGGAGAGAGTGGCCTCATATAATGTTTTTGCTTCACCGTTTTCAGGGGTAATGAACCGGAGTACGACTTTGCCGTTGTGCAGGTAGTCTATTCGTGCAAACCCCATGGTGTTTTGGGCAAACAAGGCATCGCCTTTCTGTTTTACATGAGCATTGTTTTTGGCACCTGAACCGCTTACTACAAAGTGCATTCCTTCTTTTGCAATGTGTTCAAGGGCGTGTTCATGGCCTGCCGCATGTATAACATCGGGGTGTTGTTGCATGAGTTGCACCAGCCCATCGCGAAACTGCTTGTAAATGGGGTGGGTATTGTCTTGAATATTGCCAAACACTTTGCGATAGAGCGGATAAATTGAGCCCAGCCCCGGTAAGGGGAGGTAAAAATTCTTGAGTCGTTTGGAGGCAGTGAGCGGAAATAGGTGGTCTTTAAGGCTGAACACTCCTCCATGAATACCATAGGTATACATAGGGTGATGAGAGACCACCACCAGCTTCTTGTGAGTATTTCTCCTAATAATATCCTGAAGTTGTTCTCCGGCCTCGGCCAAAGACGATACGCCACAGTCGTTGCTGTTTTCGGGCTTTTTGCCCTTATGAAGAAACCACTGAGTGTCTATGGCTACAAGTGTAATGCCCTCGGAGAGATTAATCTCTACAGGGCCGGGGCAACCATTGGGAGGCAGCCAGATGTTGGTGTTGTTAAGCGCTTTTTCTACATAGCGCTGCTGAATTTTAAGCCATTCCAGCCCGTAATCTTTTCCCTGAGCCCAATCGTGGTTGCCGGGAATAAAGATGGTTGTGCCTGCAAAGTCCTTTACAGCGTTAATTTGTCCATCAATGGCCTTCTCCGCTTCGGCACGAAGCGGATGGTCGGCCGGAGGCATGCCCTTTGGGTATATGTTATCGCCCAGAAAAACTACTCCGGCATTTTCTCCTGCTGCCGTTAGCTCTTGCCTGAGCAAGGTGAGTACCGGGTTTTCATATGGTTCTCCGGCATCGCCAATTAGAAATAGGGAATATCGTGGAGGTTGACTTTGAAAAGCACTGGCGGTAAAACCAGCGAGCAAAAAAAATAGAATGAGCAGTGGCCTCGACATGAATTTTGTTTTGGTGGCAACAGAAATGTACATCTAAAGGTTCTATTGGCTGCGCTAATTTAAAGATAAACAGGTCTTATTAACTTTTACAGCCAAAAGAGGCCCTGCATTAATTGCCGTTATTCAGTTTAAACCAAAGCAACGTGCCTCCATCGCCCTCAACTTCATTGGAAATGAACAAGTCGCCATTGGGGGCAAAGGCAATTCCTTCCGGTTGAGGGAAAAGACTTCTTTTCAGTTCCGTTAGATTCTTGGGTTTTCCATCTGTGCCAAAGACCATTAGAGCCCTTTTGTGTGCAGAGAGTACATAAGCCTCTCCGGTGAGTGGGTGAATGGCTATGCCCGAAGGATGAAACTTAAAGTCTTTGCCACCTGTTCTAGTTGCTTATGACTCACCGAATAAATAGGGAGCTTGATGAACTTCTCCTCCTTTAGATCGAAGCCGTAAATAGCCTTCCCTTTCACTTTTACTTTATCCACATCGCCATCGTCTTTTAAGGCAATGAGCAGCAAATGTTTTTGGGCATCGTAGCCCAAGCCTTCTACATTATTGCCTACATGAAAAGGAGTGCTTATTTCTTCCACAACCCCTTCTAAGCCTACATGAAAACGGTATAGTTTGCCATTGCTTTTAATCACATAAATGTGATCTCCTATGCGCTCAATTCCTTCAAAATCGCCATCACCCCCAAAACGCACACGTTGTACAACTTTTCTTTTTTCCAGGTCAAACACATACATTCTGCCATTCTCATCGTTGTGCATAGCAAGTTGACCCGGGGCATAGTAGGTGAGTCCGGAAACCTCTTCCAAATAGTCTGGGAGCCTGTATACGGCTGTTGGAGAATCTAAGGAATAGGGTGGTTTTTGATGTTTTTGAGCCCAAATGGAGGTTCCCAAACTTAGGAAAAGGAGAATGACAAAGCAGAGTTTAGTTGGCATGACGATGGAACAAAAATAAGCTTTTGATCATTCCTAATAAGTGTTGATTTTCAGGTAAATTCAGACATAGCACATATATTTAGTTCATAATCCGAAAAAGTGGCAGAATCGCTCATAGCTAAAGTTCAATCGTATTGTAAGGAGTTGCTCGAAAGAGAGCTTCCTGAAAAGTTTGTTTATCATAACTACAATCATACCGAACGAGTGGTAGATGCCGCCCGAATGATTGGGCGTGAGTCAGGGCTGAATGAGAAGGAGCTGGAGACGGTAACCATTGCTGCCTGGTTTCATGATGTGGGGTATACGCATGGCTGCGATTACCACGAAGCCACCAGTGCCAAGTTGGCTCGTTCATTTTTGGAAAAAGAGAAGGTAGAGGCTGCAAGAATAGAGGCTATTGAGGGCTGTATAATGGCTACACGCATTCCTCAATCTCCTAAAAACCTGATGGAAGAAGTGCTTTGTGATGCCGATTTGCACCATTTGGCTTGTACTGACTATGAAATGATGTCGGAGCGTATGCACCGGGAGATTGAACATGTAAAAGGCAAAGAGATTGACCCTTCTTTGTGGAACGAGATGAATTACAACTTCTTCAAAGACCATGAGTATTTTACTGAATTTGCCAAAAAACACCTGCAACCCATAAAAGAAGAAAACCTGCAACAGATAAAGAAAGCCAAAAAGGGAGAGTCTGACAGTAAGTATGTGAAGAAGCTCGAAAAAAAGCTGGCTAAACTGGAGAAGAAGGCCGAGCAAAAGCCGGATAGGGGTATTGAAACGATGTTTAGGACTACCTCTAAAAACCATTTGGAGTTGAGTGCTATGGCCGATAATAAGGCCAATATCATGATTTCAGTCAATACCATTATTCTGTCGGTGGTGGTTTCAGTACTCATCAGAAAACTATATGAATATCCGAACCTGGTAATTCCTACCATTGTGCTTATTGTGGTTTGTCTTACCACCATAGTATTGGCTATTTTGGCTACACGGCCAAATGTATCTTCCGGTGTTTTTACCGATGCAGAGGTTTTGAGCAAGCGTACTAACCTTCTTTTCTTTGGTAACTTTCATAAGATGGATCTGGATCGATACGAGTGGGGTATGCGCGAAATGATGAAGGATGGAGATTACCTCTATGGTAGCCTTATCAAAGACATTTATTTTTTGGGTGTGGTGCTGGGTAAGAAGTACAAATTGCTACGAGCATGCTATACCTTTTTTATGATTGGCTTTGTTATTTCAATCATAGCCTTTGTATGTGCCATGCTTCTCTTTCCTCCACAAGAACAAACCGGCTTCTATACCTTTTAGCTTGATTTTCTTGAACTTACTGGCTAAATAGGTTCATGTTAAAGAGTTATTTTCTGGTGGCCTTGCGTACCATACGCAAGCACCCGGGTTATGCCGGGGTCAATATTTTTGGACTTACTCTCGGTATTTCCTCCTTCTTATTCATTCTCCTAATTGTTCGGTTTGAGCTTAGCTTTGATAAATTCCATAGTCATTCCGACAGCATTTACCGAATAAACAATGAATTAAGGCTAAGCAGTGGTAACTACAAGTATCCTACATGCCCTTCGGCCGTAGCACCTGCCCTTACCAGTCAGTTGCCGGAAGTGTTGGATTTTACACGTTTAAGTGGAGGAGGTCAGCAATTAGTTATTGAAGTAGGAACTGAGCTTTTTAAGGAAGATGATTCCTTCTTTGCCGACCCGAACTTTCTGGAGTTTTTCAATTTTGAGCTGCAACAGGGAAGACCGGCCGATGTACTCAATGCTCCCAACCGAGTGGTACTCACGGAGGCGGCCGCCATAAAGTATTTCGGCACTACTCAGGCTGTAGGGAGAACTCTGAAAGTAAAAGGCCAAAATGAGACAGAATATGAAGTATCGGGTATACTAAAGAATCTTCCGGGCAATACTCATATTCAGTTGGATATGGTGTTTTCCAATCTTACCCTTCGCCAAATGAACAATGGCAACATACTCAATAGTTGGGGCAATGATGGGTTCTATTCTTACATAAGACTTGCCAGGCCAGAAGACGTAACAATCGTTTCTAATAAACTAGAAGAGCTGAAGATAGCCAATGTGGAGGAGGCCAGGCAGCACATGTTTAACCCTGATTTTACGGCTCTGGAAGATATTCATCTCAGCTCCAACTTGCGCAATGAGATTGCTGTGAATGGCAGCATGGATTTTGTCTATATATTTTCGGCCGTAGGCTTGTTTGTGCTCATCATTGCCGGAATCAACTATATGAATCTGGCAACGGCCCGGTCGGCCCGAAGAGCTCAGGAGGTGGGTATAAGAAAAGTTTTAGGAGCCTATAAAAAACAGCTTATCGCTCAGTTTTTGGGCGAGTCGCTTGTTCTTTCAGTGATCTCCGCGCTCTTGTCTCTGCTCATTGTAGGGCTGTTGCTGGGCTGGTTTGCCAATTTGGTTAACAGGCCGGTTAGTACGGATATGCTCTATCAACCGGAGGTAGTGTTAATTTTAGTGGCCATAGTGCTCATTATTGGTCTGGGTTCAGGGAGCTATCCGGCCCTTTTTCTCTCAGCTTTTAAGCCCGTAGTAGTACTCAAGGGTAAGCTTGTTCCGGGCATGGGCAGCTCCGGCTTTTTTAGAAAAGCACTGGTCGTATTTCAGTTTGTTATTTCCATTGTCATGATTATTGGTACGGCCATCGTTTACAAACAACTCAACTTCCTTACAAGTAAACCTTTGGGTTTTCAGAAAGAACATGTGCTAATGGTTTCCAATACCAACCAGGCTATTACCCCAAAGCTTGAGGCATTTAAGAATGAACTAATTAAAAGTCCCGATGTGGAGGCCGTTACGGCCACTTTTTCTAAGCCCGGTGGCCTTCGGCCTATAGTTTTTGTGAAATCAGAAACGGTTTCGGAAGAAGTTGATGGACTCAATCTGGCCGGTATCAATATTGACCTTAACTACCTTGAAGTAATGGAGATAGAGCTTCTGGAAGGCCGCAATTTCGACCCGTCCATTCCAACCGATTCAACAGAGGCTATTATTATCAACAAAAGAGCTTCGCGAGAGCTCAATATGGAGAATGATGCTGTGGGAAGGTTTATCGATGTACAAAATTTTGGTGGTCAGTGGCAGCGTAAACAGATCATTGGAGTAATCGATGATATTAATTTTGAACCCTTGCAAAGAGGTACGGAGTCTTGCTTTTACGCTTATTTCTTTCCCAATTTTCAGTACGTTTTTGTAAAACTCAGGCCAGAGGCCTCTGGTCAGGTAATCGAACACGTTCGGTCGGTTTGGTCATCCATGGCTCCTTCCCAACCTTTCGAATATTCGTTTCTGGCCGATGACCTGAATACGTACTATGAAAATGAGAAAGAGCTGGGGCAATTGGTGATTTTCTTTGCCGCCCTAGCCATTGGAATAGCTTGCCTGGGGTTGTTTGGCTTGGCCTCCTACAGCACCGAACAACGCATAAAAGAGATTGGTGTACGAAAAGTGTTAGGGGCCTCTGTTGGACAGGTGTTGTACCTGCTATCGCGCGATTTTGCATTGCTCATTGTTGTGGCTTTTGTTATTGCTGCGCCTGCGGCATACTACCTAACCGGTTGGTGGTTGCAGAATTTCGCTTTTGCTATAACGCCTTCGATAATTACTTTTTTGTTGGCAGGTCTGGTGGCTATGTGTATTGCTCTGCTCACCGTAAGTTATAAAACCTATCAGGCCGCGCGCTCAAATCCTGTTCGGGCCCTTCGGTCAGAATAGCGTGTCAATAATGAACAAATGTGGCCGATATTGTACACTTTGTAGAGCTGATGAAGCTGCCAAATGGCTAAAATCAATATATTCGCTATTGGCATATCAATTGTTAAACCCATTAGGTCAAAACTTAAACTAATCAGATGATAAAACTTCGCGACATCGACAAGTTCGTTGATTCAAAATACCAGAGAACCTTCATACTTAAAGGCATAGATTTAGATATAGAACAGGGTGAATTTGTAACCATAATGGGCCCTTCTGGGGCGGGTAAGTCCACTCTTATGAACATTATTGGAATGTTGGATGAGCCATCACAGGGAGAGTATTACTTCTTCGATGAACCTATTCACCGCATGAAGGAGCGCAAGCGTAGCGATTTACATAAGCATCATATTGGATTTGTCTTTCAGGCCTATCACCTTATTGACGAACTCACTGTTTACGAAAACATTGAAACCCCGCTCTTATACAAAGGAGTAAAGAGCAAGGAGCGTAAAAGCTTGGTGGCCGAAATGCTCGATCGCTTTCAAATGGTTGCCAAGAAAGACCTCTTTCCGGAGCAGCTTTCCGGTGGTCAGCAGCAGTTGGTAGGGGTGGCAAGAGCCCTCATTGGGCAACCTAAATTGCTTTTGGCCGATGAGCCCACCGGAAACTTACATTCCGATCAGGCAGAAGAAATCATGAAGCTTTTTCAAAAGCTCAATCAGGAGGGAATGACTATTGTTCAGGTGACCCACTCCAAAGAGAATGCCGCCTATGGCAAGCGTACCATCAATTTGGTCGATGGAGCTATCGATAAAGACGATAGACACTAAAAGGCTTTTCTTAAATTCAAGGGGCTGTTTTAAAGGCTGTTATATGCAAAGGCTCATAGAGATATAGCATAGGCAGGCTTTGAGACAGCCTTTTATTTTTGCCTGGCCGCATAGTTTTCTTTAACCTTCCAGAGCATCCACCAAGGTGTGCCGGGTGAAGCATGGTGCTCATAATGATAGCCAAAAAAATAACAGCTAATAAACGCCCACACATGGTTTAGTCGCTGACTTCCCGATTTGTGAGGGTTTTCGGGAGCGTGTTCACCCCGGTGGGGCAGGTAGGTGCCAAAGTAGAAAAGCTGTAAGGTGGAAAGCACAGCCGGGAGCATCCAGTATACTATCAGCCTATCGGCAGGAATCCATAGCTTTAGTACATTGAACGAAATAGCCATGAGTACAATCTGTTGCCATGAAATGTACTGCCTCAAAAAGCTGAAGTACCAGGCAAGAAAACCTCCCCTGTGGTAATCAGGGTCTTGGTCTGTAGCTACATGTCGGTGGTGTAAGTGGTGTTTTGGAAACAGTCTGTTGTAGAAATTATAGCTAAACAGTAATGCGCTAAGGTGACCAATAAAGTGATTTATTCTACTGTTTTTGGCCACTGTTCCGTGCATGGCATCATGGGCTGTAATAAAAAGGCCGGTATAGAGATGTGTGAGAATGGCTATCAGCAAATAGGTGATGAGTGCACGTGAATTTACCGGTTGTTGCAAAGCCCAGGTCAGCACACCAAACCAAAGCGCTATAATGATTAGCGCAACGTATATGCCCCTATTGCTTTTGGGTGTGACCATAACCTAAAGTTAGTAATTATAGCTTTTCTAAGTGGTTTTTAACCTCTTCCATAAGCCACATGGGGGTAGAGGTGGCTCCGCAAATTCCTACAGTCTCGTTTTGAGCAAACCACTCGGTTTTTACATCGCTTATTGACGATACAAAGTGGGTACGCTGGTTTTGCTCGGCACATATCTTATACAAAACCTTTCCGTTGGAAGATTTGGTGCCACTCACAAATACAATTACATCGAATTTTTTGGCAAACTCCCGTAGCTCTTTGTCGCGGTTAGAAACCTGCCGGCAAATGGTGTCGTTGGATTTCACGGCTATACCATTGGTTTCAAGCACCTGATTTATCTCGTAAAACTTATGGGTACTTTTAGTGGTCTGAGAATAGAGGGTAATCTCCTTCGGGAGTGCTGCTAAGTCTAGTTCTTCCAGGTCTTGAAAAACCACTGCCTCGTTGTTGGTCTGGCCTAGAAGCCCTACTACTTCAGCATGACCATGCTTACCGTAGATATAAATTTTTTCCTCCTTGTCGTAGCTGGTTTTAATTCGGTTTTGAAGTTTGAGTACTACCGGGCACGATGCATCGATGAGCTCAAGATTGTTTTGCATGGCCAGTTGGTAAGTGCTTGGGGGTTCTCCGTGAGCGCGGATAAGTACTTTGGCATTTCGCAACGATAATAGCTGCGTATGGTTTATAATCTGAAGCCCCTTTTGCTCTAATCGTTTTACTTCTTCATCGTTATGAACAATGTCGCCCAGACAGTAGAGTTGACCTTCTTCATCCAGAATTTCTTCGGCCATTTCTATGGCATACACTACCCCAAAGCAGAAGCCGGAATTAATGTCTATATCCACGCTGAGGTTGAACATAATACATAAACTTAGAAGGGGTTCTTATGTTTGAAAATGTGGGGTGCTTAAGAAAGATTTTTTTGTAGGGCCTAGATGGCGTGAATGCGGTGCCTGAAATATATGCCCAGTAGCATGGTAAGCTTGCGGGTGTCAGGTATGCGAATTCGCTCTTCCTTAATGCGCTGCGGAGGACAGGCTTTTATTTTCTTGAAGAGTTTAAGGTAATATCTATAGGCCAGGTAAACCCCAAGCCTTGCTTCTGCGGGTAGCTTTCTGATTCCCGCCAGCGCTTCGTCAAAATCATGTTGAATGTCTGCTTCTATGGCTTCTTTGGCCGATAGGCTAAAGTCGTTAAAGTTGACTCCCGGAAAGTAAACGCGACCACGTTCTTCATAGTCGCTTTTGATGTCGCGAATAAAATTAACCTTCTGAAATGCTGCTCCCAATTTTTTGGCGGGGGGTACCAACTCCTCATACAGGTGATTGTTGCCATTGCAAAATACTTTCAGACACATGAGTCCAACTACTTCGGCAGAACCATAAATGTATTCTTCGTAGCCTTCCTGATTGTAACTTGTTTCGCTAAGATCCAGGCGCATAGAATGCAAAAAGGCTTTAATGAGCTGATGGTCTATTTGGTATTGGTTCACAACCAGCTGAAAGGCATGTAACACAGGGTTTAGACTTATCTTTTCAGAAATGGCCTCAAAGGTATCATGCTCGAATTTATCTAGTAGGGCCAGTTTATCTTTAGAGTGAAAAGTATCCACTATTTCATCGGCATACCTCACAAAGCCATAAATGGCATAAATAGGAAAGTGGAGCTTTTTGTGCAGGGTTCTAATGCCCAGGGTAAACGAAGTGCTGTAGCGCTGAGTAATCAGCTTGCTGCACTCCAGTGTGGTTTGATCAAATAGCTCCATAATTAAAGATAACTAAATATGAGGTAAGAGGTTTATGAAAAATCTTTGGCCACCTCATTGGCTACTACAATTCCTGAAATCAGGCTGGGAGGTACTCCGGGACCGGGTACTGTTAGCTGACCGGTGTAGTAAAGATTCTTGAGGTGTTTATTTTTGAGTGCCGGTTTTAATATGGCCGTCTGCCGCAACGTATTGGCCAGTCCATAAGCATTGCCTTTGAAGGAGTGGTAGTCGTTTACAAAGTCGGTATGGGCAAAGCTCCTCTTATAAACGATGTGCTCGGCTAAGGTTTGGCCACAGTAGTCTTCCATTCGTTTCAGGATTAGTTCAAAATAGTGCTCCCTTATGGTGTCGGTGTCTTGCAGCCCGGGGGCTACGGGAATAAGAAGAAACAAGTTTTCACAGCCTTCCGGGGCAACAGTTTCATCGGTTTTAGAAGTAACCGAAGCATAGAACAGTGGTTTTTCTGGCCACTGTGGGTTGGTGTATATGTGATGGGCGTGGGGAGCGAAATCCGTATCGAAAAAAAGGTTGTGGTGCAAAAGCCCTTCGAGCTTTTTGTCGAGCCCAACATAGTAGAGTAAAGAGGATGGAGCGAGAACACGCTTGTCCCAGTACCTATCGGAGTAATTTCTTGTGGAATCGTTGAGCAGTTGAGTATCTACATGGTGATAGTCTGCCCCGGCAACAACCACGTCTGCCTGAAAATTACCTTTGTTGGTTTCTACATGAGTTATTTTTTGTCCGTGACTAACAATGGAGGTCACCTCATGATCGGTTTTTATTTCAACACCAAGTTCGGAGGCTAAGCTGCCCAGGGCTTCCACAATCTTATACATACCACCTTTTGGGTACCATGTGCCTAAGGCCATGTCGGCATAGTTCATCAGGCTGTAGAGCGCTGGAGTATTTTGCGGTAAAGCACCTAAGAAGAGTACCGGAAACTCCATAAGCTGAACCAACTTTGGATGCTTAAAGTATTTTCTGACATGCCTGGCCATGGACTGGAACACATCCATTCTTACCACATCAAAAAGTAGTTTCAAGCTGGCAAATTCTTTCAACGATCGGCCCGGTTTGTATACCAGTTGGTTAATTCCCACTTCGTACTTATAGGCCGCCTGCCTCAGAAATGCTTCCAGCCGACCTCCCGCACCTTCTTCCAGAGAGTCGAACAATTTTTTAAGCGTGTCCATTTTTGCAGGTATAGGCATGGCTTGACCACCTTCGTAAATTACCTGGTAGGAAGGGTCGAGTCTTATCAGCTCGTAATAATCGGAAACTGACTTGCCAAACCGATTGAAGAAGGACTCGAACACATCGGGCATCCAGTACCAACTGGGGCCCATATCAAAAGTAAAGCCCGACTCGGTAAATTGTCGGGCTCTTCCTCCAATGGAGTTATTTTTTTCTAGAATAGTAACATTAAAACCTTTGTCGGCCAGATTAATGGCGGCAGACAGTCCGGCAAAACCAGAACCTATAACCAGTGCCTTTTTCCGATTCATTTAGGCTAAACTAGCACTAGCCTCTATATGTTCTAAGTTTTTCTTTCAATTGCTTTCTGGCAATATGAATTCTATTCTTTACCGTACCAATAGGAATTTCGAGTCTATCGGCAATCTCATGATACTTAAACCCTCTGAAATACATCATAAAAGGAGTTTTATACACATCGTCCAGCGAATCTATCGCATGGTTAATGTCTTTCAGTGCAAAATTTCCGTAGGCTCCATTTTCAATTTTAGTATTGCTGGAGTTAATAAAATGAAGATTGTCGGTAGTGTCTATAAAGGTGCCTCTTCTTACCATTCGTTGGTAATTGGTAATAAAGGTGTTTTTCATGATGGTATATAACCATGCCTTCAGATTGGTGCCTTCAGAAAATTTCTCCCTGTTCTTGTAGGCCTTCATGAGTGTTTCCTGAAGCAAGTCGTTCGCATCTTCAGAATCCTTTGTGAGCTTTAGTGCAAATGGTTTTAAGGACTTGGTCATTTGCGTAATGGTGTAACTATATTCCAGAGCAGTCATAGTGTTTGCTTTAATGTTGAACAAATATTGTAAAACGTTAAACAAAAGTCAAGTATATTTTGTGGAAATATTTATTTCAAACGTTAAACAAAAAAATACGTTACACTCGTTTTGATTAAAATTTGGTTCAGTATTGCCATGAATCATTAAACACTTTGTGTTTAAGGGTATGTACATATAAATATTTTTAGAATGCCGTAAGCCGCACTTTACATCCTGAGTGCCACAGTTTATATACGGTGTAGGGAAATGTTAAAGATTGAGGTAACTCAAAACTTTTACCAAAGGGGTGGTATCTATCTCATAGAAGTAAACCAACAACATGAGTTACAAGCTTTGACTTAAGAGCGTCTTATAAGAGCCGTTTGTGAAGACACAAATAATGTCTAAACGTATGTTATACGATTTAACTAGGTAACCCTCTAAAAATATTGGAGAAACTATCGGCTAACTGAGTGTCCCTGCTGCTCTTCTATGAATTCGAGCAAATGATTGGGGTTGGCTATCTGAACAATATTTTCTTTCAATTCCAAATCTTGTCCAATTACCTGGCTGCCGGCCACCAATATGGGGGTATCCGAAAAATTATCGGCCAGATTGGCCAGGTATTCTTCCGTAGAAATGTTTCGGTCTTTGGTGGTCATAATGGTGAGAAGGTAGTCAGGTTTATAGGCGTTGAAGGCCACTTGTAAATCTTGGAAAGGCATATTTTGACCCAGGTAGACCACGCGATTGCCTCGAGCACGAATAAGGTAGTTGGCAAACAAAAGACTTAGTTCATGCAGTTCGCCTTCCGGGAGAAAGAGCATATACTTCTTGGCTTCTTCATCATAGGTTTCGTATTGGCCGTCTATGGCTACGATTACTTTTTGCCGAATGAGATTAGAAATAAAGTGCTCTTGAGCCGGGTTGATGGAATCGGTGATCCACATGATTCCTATTTTGGTGAGGAATGGATAGATTATATTGAGCATGGTGCGCTCAAAACCAATTTTAAGTGTATTGGATGAAATTATTTTTTCGAACCGTTGTTCGTCAAGGTCTATCATGGCCAGAGTGAGGCCATAAATCTGATCGGCAAAGCTGGTGGCCTTGTCGGCAATTTCCAAGACGGTTTCATGCATCTCCTCTTTGCTCATTTGAGCGATTTTGGAAATTTTGAATCCGTTATCTTTCAACAAAGACACGTTCAATATCAATTTCAGATCGTCCTGATCGTAAAATCTGATATTTGTATCTGTTCTTTTCGGGTTGATGAGCCCATATCGTTGCTCCCAAATTCTGAGCGTATGCGCTTTAATTCCCGAAAGGTGTTCTAAATCTTTAATCGAATAATTTGCCAATCCCCTACTCTTTATTTCCTTCTTCCTTCAAAAACCTTCTCGGCACGACAAATAAGCCGAAAGACACAGCATTTTCTTTCTGTGTTTGATGATGGGCCTTATGGGCTTCTGCTATAGCTTTGAGGTATTTGTTTTTGGGTTTGTCGAACCATTTTAACCTCCGATGTATAAGTACATCGTGAAGCAAAAAGTACGACATTCCATAAAGACTAATACCGCAGCCAATCCAAAAACGATAGTCTAGCTGTTCTACTCCCAGAAGAATGAGCGTAATGGCCGTACCTCCGAAGATGCAAGTAAACACATCGTTGAGTTCAAAGAATCCTTTGCCATGGGTGTGGTGAGTTTTGTGAATATTCCAAAGTACACCGTGCATCAAATATTTATGAATTACCCATGAAAAGGCTTCCATCAAACAAAAACCCATTAATGTCCATAGAACTGCGTTCCACATTTGCTTTTCAAACTCTATGTATTATCAATTGTTTTAAACCCTTCAAATTAAATTGAGCACAGCAAAGAAACCGGCTAGTATAAATAAAAGCTTAATAGCCAGAGGATTGTTTGACCGGGGAGCAAGAAAATTAAAGAGGTATTGAAGCCCAAGGCTCAGCACAAACCAGCCCATGTAGTTGGTCATTGGAATTTCGCTGCCTTTCCATTGCCAGAAGTCGTAGGTAATGGCCACAGGTTCTATGAGTAGGTCTATCAGAGTCATTATAAGGGCTCCGAGCAGTGCCGCCACATGCAGCGACTTGGTGAGCTTTTTGGCCAGCATGCCTGCACAGTATACCAGCACCACCCAGTTTAATCCAATGGCAAGGGGAACGTCCAGCAATTTCCAGCCCAGAGTGTTTCCGTATGTGTAGTGGCCGAATAATAGGCCCGTTTTTACGCCCACAACCTCGGCAAAAAAGCCAATTCCAAAGGTGAGAATTATGAACAGGAAGTAGCCCCTTTTCTTTTGTTCCTCGAAGTGGAGCACAATGGCAGCCGTAGCCAGCAGATTGAAAGGGGTAAGGCTCTGGAAAAGCGATTGTGTGCCTTGAAAGTATAGTCCGACTGCACCGGCCAGGTGCATGGCCACCAAAAGCCACAAGGCATTTTTTTGATTGACAAAAGGAAGTTGGTCTATCTTGGCAAGCATAGGGAGAGAAACTCGGTTGGCTTAAAAAATGTTAGCTCAAAAATAAAGGTTAATTTTGAGGCCAAAGGACAAAAAATGATTCTATATAACGTTACAGTAGCGATCGATAAAAAAGTGGAGAAGGAGTGGGTAAAATGGATGAAAGACATTCACATACCGGAAGTGCTGGCTACCAACCAGTTTTTAGATCATAAGTTCTTTAAGGTGCTCAATACGGACGATCCGGAATCTTCTTCTTACAGTATTCAATACTTTGCTGAGCATATGAACAACGTACAGATGTATCTGTCAATGTTTGCCCCTGAACTTCAGCAGAAGCATCACTTACAGTTCCCTAATCAGTTTGCGGCCTTTAGAACCTTGCTCGAAACGGTTTAATAGTTGGCTATTTGTTTGGCAGTGAGCGTGCAGTTAATCCACTCATCGTCTAAGTGAGCGCCTAGCTTTTTGTAGAAGTTAATGGCTGGTTCGTTCCAGTCCAGCACTTGCCACCTGACTTGCTTCGATCCGGTTTGTCGAGCTTCTTCCACAATGGCATCGAGAAGCTTTTGACCATAGCCCCTTCCACGGTGCGATTCTTTAACCACCAGATCTTCCAGGTATATAGCTTTGCCCTTCCAGGTAGAATAACGAAAGTAGTAAAGTGCCAGGCCCACAATTTCTTCATTTTCCGTTGCCACTAAAAATTGGAAAACCGGCTCTTCTCCAAAACCGTCTTCTTCCAGTTGTTCAAGGGTTATTTCTACTTCATGAAGCGCCTTTTCATAAACGGCTAGTTCTTTTATGAGCTCAAGTACAGACGGCAGGTCTGATTTTACACCTTTTCGAATTTTCATAGAGGCAAGTTAAGCCATGAGTTTGAGGCCTCCTAGCCAAACGACTCTTTAGGGTTGGCGAGGCTTTGCAAGTGGGAGGTTATAAAAAAGCAGGTCCTTATATATAAAGACCTGCTTTTCATGAGTTTTTATGGTGTCATTAAATTCGTTCGAAACCGGTGTACATATGCAGAACCTCCGGAATGGCGATGCCATTTTCATCTTGGTTATTTTCCAAAATGGCTGCCATAATTCTCGGCAGAGCCATGGCACTACCATTTAAGGTGTGCAAAAGAATCGACTTTTTGTTTTCGTCTTTGTAGCGCAGTTTAAGACGGTTGGCCTGATAAGTTTCAAAGTTAGATACAGAGCTAACTTCCAACCATTTTTCCTGAGCGGCTGAGTATACCTCAAAGTCATATGTTAGAGCAGAGGTAAAGCCCATGTCGCCTCCACAAAGTTTCAGAATTCGGTATGGCAGGTTGAGGCTATTCAGTAGGTGCTCTACATGTGCACACATTTCGTTCAGCGCCTGATAAGACTCCTCAGGTTTTCTAATCTGAACAATTTCTACCTTGTCGAACTGGTGTAGCCGGTTCAAGCCCCTTACATGTGCCCCCCAGCTACCGGCTTCTCGCCTAAAGCAGGGTGTAAAACCAACGTTCTTCACCGGTAATTCGCTTTCGTTTAAAATCACATCGCGGTAAAGGTTGGTAATGGGCACTTCTGCCGTTGGAATCAGATATAGGTTTTCGGCCTGTACATGATACATCTGTCCTTCTTTGTCGGGCAACTGGCCGGTGCCGTATCCGCTGGCTTCATTTACCACTATGGGTGGTTGCACTTCGGCATAGCCTGCTTTTACAGCTTCATCGAGAAAATAATTGACCAGGGCTCTTTGTAAACGGGCACCCTTGCCCTTGTATACAGGAAAACCCGCACCGGCAATTTTTACCCCCAGGTCAAAGTCTATGATGTCGTATTTTTTAATGAGATCCCAATGGGGAACTGCCTGTCCGTTCAATTGCGGAATTTCGCCTGCCTTTTTAATCTCCTCATTGTCATCGGCCGAAGTACCGGCAGGAACCGATTCGTGCGGTACGTTTGGAATGTTGTACAACTTATGAGTGAGTTCCGACTGAATTTCATTCAGCCGATCGGCAAGTTCCTTGTTCAGTTGCTTGAGTTCTGCAGTACGTGTTTTTATTTGTTCTGCTTCTTCTCTTCTGCCTTGCTTCATAAGCGCCCCAATTTGTTTGGCTATGGTATTGGCTTCGGCCAAATTGGAGTCTAATTCCTGCTGTGTCTTTTTGCGCGATTCGTCTAACTGAATCACTTCGTTCAACAAGGCTGTGGCGTTATTGATGTTCCTTTTCTTAAGGCCGACCACATATTTCTCTTTTTCAGCAAGAATGTTATTTACCTGAAGCATTAGTTTTTTGAATTTGGGCGCTAAATTATCTATTTCGCCTGAATAAAAAGCCCAAAAACGGCCATAAAAGCTGCAAAACGAATAAAAACAATGGCTAAATTTTGAGAGTTTAAATGTTTGGTCTAATATTGCGTTGTCCTTAGATGATCGGATGCTTTCCAACAATCATCTCTAACTACAAATCATTTAACCGAAATCATTTTTAAAATCCTCAGATTCGAGGGTTCCCAATAAATTCATTTATGTATAACATCGAAGAACTGAAGCTCAGACTTCTTTCAGAGCTGAAAGAAATTGCTGAAAATCTTGGTGTAAAGAACTTCAAAAAGCTGAACAAGCAAGATCTCATCTACGCTATCCTCGATCAGCAGGCGATTACACCAGACGAAAAACTGCCCAAGAAGGCAGACTCCGACACCGGAGCCGACTCCCCTAAAGATGAGAAAACCACACAAGAAAAGGAATCTAAACCAGAGCCGCGCGAAAGGCGACCCAAGTCGGACAACAAGTCTGGCAGAAGGCCACGCAGAGAAAATGTGACGGATACTGCCGCAGCCAGCAACTCGAAAGAGGAAGCTCCTACCGAGGAAAAGAAAGAGGCTTCGAAAGAGAAGAGTGCTGAAAACCAGCCTGAAAAAGCAGAGAAAACCGAGCAGAACGAAAAAACGGAACGTTCGGAGAAAAAAGAAAACAAGCGCAAAAAGCAAGAGTACAATCAAAACATTAAAGATTTTGATGGCCTGATTGAAAATGAAGGTGTACTCGAAATGATGCAGGATGGCTACGGTTTCCTCAGGTCTTCAGATTATAACTACCTGGCCAGCCCGGATGATATTTATGTTTCTCCTTCCCAAATTAAGCTGTTTGGCCTGAAAACCGGTGATACGGTGAAAGGACAGATTAGACCACCAAAAGAAGGTGAAAAGTATTTTGCCTTACTGCGTGTTGAGTCTGTAAACGGAAAAACCACAGAGGAAATCAGAGACAGAGTACCGTTTGAATACCTGACTCCACTTTTCCCTGAGGAACAGCTTAAGTTGAGCACCAAGCCAAGCCTTATGTCTACCCGTATTTTGGACATGTTTGCTCCAATTGGTAAAGGACAAAGGGGAATGATTGTGGCTCAGCCCAAAACGGGTAAAACCGTATTGCTGAAGGAGATAGCCAATGCTATAGCAGAAAATCACCCGGAGTGCTACCTCATTATTTTGCTTATTGATGAGCGTCCGGAAGAAGTAACAGATATGGCCAGAAGCGTGAAAGCAGAGGTAATATCTTCTACTTTCGATGAGCAGGCCGAGAGACACGTGAAGGTGTCGAACATAGTACTGGAAAAGGCTAAGCGTATGGTAGAGTGTGGACATGATGTAGTTATTCTACTCGACTCCATTACCCGCCTGGCTCGTGCTTACAATACTGTGGTGCCTTCTTCAGGAAAAATTCTTTCCGGTGGTGTAGATGCCAACGCATTGCACAAGCCTAAGCGTTTCTTCGGAGCAGCCAGAAATGTAGAAAATGGTGGCTCGCTATCTATCATAGCCACTGCACTGATTGAGACTGGTTCAAAAATGGATGAGGTGATCTTTGAAGAATTTAAAGGAACTGGTAA
>NZ_DDDQ01000007.1:75649-75970 GCF_002336325.1 Roseivirga sp. UBA1976
TTCAAGGGTACCGGTAACATGGAACTTCAGCTCGATAGAAAACTGGCGAACAAACGAGTATACCCGGCTATCGATGTTCCGGCATCGGGTACCAGAAGAGAAGATCTGCTCATGAGCAAAGAAGAATTGCAACGCGTATGGATACTTCGCAAGTTTATGGCCGACATGAACTCTGTAGAAGCCATGGAGTTCTTGCTCGACAGAATGAAAGGTACTCGCGACAACAACGAGTTCCTGATTTCAATGAACGGATAAGATAAATAATTCGAAATACACGAAGCTGTCTGGAAGGCACTTCTCATTTACTCCCTAAGTAGTGGA
>NZ_DDDQ01000052.1:0-71331 GCF_002336325.1 Roseivirga sp. UBA1976
GATTGCTGAAGAGAACCAGGTAGACCTGCGAATTCTACGATTGGATAAAACCCACCCCAAAATTTCGGGGAACAAGTGGTTTAAGCTGAAGCATAATTTAATGCAGGCCAATAAAGAGGGCTTCACCTCCCTTCTAACTTTTGGAGGAGCTTATTCGAATCATATTTATGCCGTTGCTGCAGCAGCTAACCTCTTCGGGTTTAGGAGCATTGGCCTAATTCGCGGAGAAGCTCAGCAGTCTCTCAACCCTACCTTACAATTTGCCCAAGAACAGGGTATGCAACTGAGGTATGTAGATAGAACCAGCTACAGGGCTAAGGACACGCCTGAGTTTCTAGAGAGGCTCAGAGATGAGTTTGGCTATTTCTACCTTATTCCTGAAGGGGGAACCAATGCGCAGGCCATCAGAGGCTCACAAGAGATAGCCGAACACATTCCCGAAAGCTTCGACTATTATTGCTTGCCTGTTGGTACCGGAGGCACTATGGCGGGCTTAATAACCGGCTTGCAAAATAGGGGGCAGATTGTAGGTTTCAGTGCCTTGAAAGGTTCTTTTTTGGCCGGTGAAGTCAATCGCCTGTTAGAATACTGTGGAGCTAAGCACCACCACAATTGGTTTGTACAGAACAATTACCATTTTGGAGGCTATGCCAAAGTAAAGCCAGAGTTGATGCAGTTTATAAAAACCATGGAAGACGAATTTGACCTTTTGCTCGACCCTGTGTATACCGGAAAAATGCTTTATGGTATGCTGGATATGATTCACAAAGGAGAAATTAAGAAGGGCTCTAAGGTGCTGGCCATCCACACCGGGGGGCTTCAGGGTAGAGCTGGTTTTGGACTCTAACCCATTAGGTCTTCAAATACCTCCTTCAGTTTCGAAAACGGCTTTATGTTTACCTTTTTGCCCTTTAGGTCTAGCCCTTTGGTGTTGAACTTTGAAATATAGATTTCTTCAAAACCCAGCTTTTCTGCCTCGGCAATTCTACTCTCAATACGATTCACGGCTCTAATCTCCCCTCCCAGGCCAACTTCTGCGGCAAAGGCCACTTTATCGGAGATGGCTATGTCGTGATATGCGCTTACCAGAGAAGCACAAACGGCCAGGTCGAGGGCAGGCTCATCTATACGTATACCCCCGGCAACGTTCAGAAATACATCCTGTGCACCAAACCGAAGGCCTCCACGTTTTTCAAGCACAGCCAATAGCATGTTGAGCCTCTTGGCATCAAAGCCCGTTGAACTGCGTTGTGGCGTGCCGTATGTAGCTGAGCTTACCAACGATTGTATTTCTATAAGCAATGGCCTGTTTCCTTCAATGGTGGCACCAATAGCTATGCCGGTCAGGTCATCAGCCTTCTGAGAAATAAGAATTTCCGATGGATTGGAAACCTGACGCAATCCATTGGTTTGCATTTCGTAAATACCCAACTCAGATGTAGAGCCGAACCGATTCTTGACGGTCCGCAAAATGCGGTACGAGAGGTGCCTGTCTCCTTCGAATTGCAACACCGTATCTACCATGTGCTCCAACACCTTTGGCCCGGCTATGCTTCCTTCTTTTGTGATGTGACCTATTAGAAAAACAGGTGTTTGGGTTTCCTTGGCAAACTTCATTAACTCTCCGGTACACTCCCTGACTTGCGACACAGAGCCGGCTGCACTTTCTATTCTTTCAGTATGTAAAGTCTGGATAGAGTCTATAATAAGTAAATCAGGCTTTACATTTTTGATCTGATAGAAGATGTTTTGTGTATTAGTTTCGGAAAGTACAAAACACTGGTCGGTTTGAATGCCTATGCGTTCTGCCCTCATCTTAATCTGTTGCTGGCTTTCTTCTCCACTCACATAGAGTACTTTCTTCTTGCGCGCGGCCAAGGCCAACTGAAGCATGAGTGTAGATTTACCAATGCCCGGTTCGCCACCAATGAGCACCAATGAGCCGGCCACAATACCTCCTCCCAACGCCCTGTTCAGCTCGTTGTCGTAGGTAATGAGTCGCTCTTCCGAGCTTTTTTCTACTTCCCGAATATTCACTGGTTTTTGATGCACGCGTGCGCCCGAATCTTCGCGCCACGAGGTTTCAGCTGTTTTGGTTTTGGAAATAACTTCTTCGGAGTAGGTGTTCCACTCGTTGCAAGAGGGACATTTGCCTATCCACTTGGCGGAAGAGGCACCACAATTTTGGCAGATGTATACCGACTTTGCTTTAGCCATAAGTATTCAATATAGTGCATCTGAACTGGAGCATTACTGCAATAGCTCGGAAATGTCTTCGGCTGTCAACTTCTTAATAAAGCTCTCTTCGGTGGTTATCAACTCGTTGGCAAGCTTGAGTTTGTTTTTCTGCAAAGCCAGAATTTTTTCTTCTACCGAATTGCGGGTTATGAACTTATAGGTAAATACCGTTTTCTTTTGTCCAATTCGATGAGCTCTGTCAACCGCCTGCTCTTCAATGGCTGGATTCCACCAGGGGTCTAGTAAAAACACATAGTCGGCCTTGGTCAAATTAAGACCCAACCCTCCGGCCTTTAGTGAAATAAGAAAAACCTTTATATGGTCATTCTCCTGAAACTTTTCTACCTGCCCCTGCCTGTCCTTGGTTGACCCATCCAAATAAGCAAATTCTATCTGCTTGTCCTCAAGATACTCGCGTATAAGTCCCAGGTGCTTAACAAACTGACTAAATATGAGAATCTTGTGGCCTTCGCTAATAGCCGACTCAATCATATAAGTAATGTCTTCCAGCTTGCCAGAGTCTCCGGTATAGTCCGGCTCTACCATTTTAGGGTGATTGGCAATTTGCCTGAGTTTGGTAAGTCCCTGTAGCAAAAGCAATTGGGACTTTTTGATACCACTTTTTTCAATAGTATCGAGTATTTGGTTGCGATAGTGCGATTTTACCTCCTCGTATCTTTCTTCCTGCTCCGGGGTCATTTGACTATACTTCACACTCTCAAACTTTTCAGGCAAATCTTTGGCTACCTGCGACTTTTGTCTGCGGAGTATAAAGGGCTTAATAATGACATTGAGTTTGCGCGTTTTTTCCACATCGGCCTTCTTCTCAATGGGTAGTTGAAACTCGTTTTTAAAATATTTGGCCGTACCGAGCAGGCCTGGGTTGATGAAGCTCATCTGAGACCACAGATCAAAGGTGCTATTTTCTAAAGGTGTACCGGTAAGAATAAGCCTGTGTCTGGACTTGAGTTTGTTTACTGATTTGGCAATAAGCGAATCGGGGTTTTTTATGGCCTGCGACTCATCGAGAATAACGTAGTTGAAGTAATAACTGGAAAGAATGTCTATATCGATACGGGTGATGCCGTAAGAGGTAACCACCAAGTCGTAATTGGCAAATTGTTCGGCATTTTTGTCTCTTCCGGTACCGGTATACACCAACACTTTGAGTTCGGGGGTAAACTTAGATGCTTCAATTTGCCAGTTGTAAATAAGTGATGTTGGCATGATTAGCAGCGATGCCTGCTGCGAGATTAGCTCTTTTTGAGCTTGCAATAGAGCCAGTGTCTGAACGGTTTTACCCAAACCCATATCATCGGCAAGGCAACCTCCAAAGTTATACTCTGAAAGAAAGCGCATCCAGTTATAACCCGCCTTCTGGTAGGGCCTTAACGTACCGGCAAAACCCTTTGGCACTTCATAATCTTCTATTTCTTCAAACCCTTGCAGCTTATGAAGCTTTCTATTCATGCTCACTTGAGCTAAGTTGCCATTGTGCAGGTCTTGAACCAATGAGAGGTGGTGTTTTCTGAGCTTTAGCACCTTGCTGTCTCCTGTTTCTTCCATAAAGGCAAACAGTTCTGCATAGTCTTTAATCCATGCTTCCGGAATTACAGCAACTTCACCATTGGGGAGCTTTATCTCTCTTTTTTGCCGGTTAATGAGTTTGCGCAGTTCCTGAAAGGAGATTTCGAACTGGCCAAAGCGCACAATGGCCTTAATATCGAACCAGTCGATTCCCTCTTCTACCTTAATTTCCAATACCGATTCTCCAACAAAGTATTTCTTTCGCTCGGTATCGGTTTGTTTGAGCAAAATTCCGCGCTCACTCAAAAACTCGCTATGCTCATTGAGCCAGTTAAAGGCCTGAGATCTCGACATTGTTGCCCTTCCGTTCTGAATTTTAAGACCTCTCTTTTGTAGTTCGTTAACGGTTTCAGTCTCCAGGGCTGCATTGCGACTCACTTTGTGGAAAATGTAAGAACCGTTTTGCTTTTCCAGTTTTACTGAAGCCGTTGGTTGCTTCTCGTAAGAGAATTGGTATGGCCCGTAGTTGAATCCCAGTTTGAATAGGATCTTTGAGTCTTCCTGGTCTTGAACAGCCGAATGGCCCGAGGGTTTATCGAAAAGAGTTCCATTACTTGCCTGAACAAGTTCTGAAAAATTAATGACCGGCTGAGTCTCATACTTTACTGAGTTGATCTCAAAACCTTTGGCATACACATCGAAGCTAGCCACTAATTGGGTCACGAATTTTTGATAATAGGTTTCTTCTACCTTTTGAGGAATTACAATGAATTTCTTGTTGAGAAATGGCTTGAGTTTGTTGCCATCAATGTTTTTTTCGAAGCTAATGAGTTTGTCCTCTACCACCATCCAGCCCGGTTCTGAACAAACCAGATAGGCTCCTTTATATTGCCAGTCCAGTTTTTCGCCATACAGCTTAATGGTCGGAAAATAATGGGTATTGTCTTCGTTTCTTCTAAAATGAAAAAGTACCGAGGCCTTTTCTTCTATCCAGTGAATTTGCTTCCAGGCCGGCTCACCATCACGGCCCATTTCAAAAATCATTTTTCCTCCCAGCAACTCCAGAATTTTGGCCCTTCTTATTTCCAGATACTGCTCAATTGTTTCCTGCAGTACTTTGTCTCCGCGCTCTTTATCATATACTTTCAGAAAGAAGTCTTCCGGTTTGGTCTTTTTCTTATAGAACTTAAGTACCACGGCCTCCTGCTGTATTTCATCCATTAGCTTTATGAGCTTGTAATCGTTCTCATCAAGTCCGGAAGCAAACTCCGGTGCATTTTTGGACGATATGTTCTGATGTTGCAGGGTGAGCCTTCCCTTATCATCGAGCTGTATAACAAAAGACTCGAACAAGTACCCTAAATACTCGTGCTGATAAAGGGAGTATATTAACTGGAAAGGTTGAGCTGTAGATACCTTCATTTTTTGTTTAGACCGATTCGCAAAATAATGCTTTTAGGCCTTTCTTAAAAAACGAATTGTGACGATAGTAGAAATTAATCGAGGAACTCTATGGGGTTCAGCCTACTGGCCAAAATGGCTGGCCTGTAAGCGGTAGCCATAGTTATTAGGGTAATACTAAACGTAACCAGCAAAACATCCGTCCAAACCACTTTTACGGGATAGGCCGAAACCACTGCATTGGCCATACCTAAACCTACCAGCCCGTAGCGGTCTTGCAAATAACAGAGCGAAAGCCCAAGCACGAGCCCAAAAATGGCTCCTACAAAAGCTATAATTATGCCCTGCTTTAAAAATATTTGTCGAATGATTTTATGAGTGGCTCCTACGGCAAAAAGAATGGCCATGTCTCGTCTCTTTTCAATGGCCAACATGGAAAGAGAGAAGAAGATATTGAAAGAGGCAATGAGTGTAATGAATGAAAGAGCTATGTAGGCAAAAAGCTTCTCTATTTTAACCGCTCTCATAAGATCACCGTGTTGCTCATCACTGTCAAGTATGGAGTACTCTTCACCAATTATTGACGCTACTTGCTGTTCTATTCTGCTGGTATTGGCCTCCGGTTTCAGGTAAAGCTCAAGGGCGGTGTATCGGTTGTCGTAGTCGAGTAATCGCGATGCCACCGGATAGGAAACAACCATTAGCCGCTCATCTATGGCCGCATCGATACTCACTATGCCGGAGGGTTTTACGCGTAACCTTCTCACCGAATTGGTAGAAGGTAAAGCTCCGGGTCTTAGGTTTCTGGGGTAAATGAGCTCAATGCGGTAAAAATCACTTTCTATTAATATGCCCAGCTCGGCCGAAAGACCTGCACCTAAAACGGCATATTCCTGATCTTGCTCTCTAAGCATTGTCTTGCCCCGCCAAAGAAAGGAGTCTAGCTTGCCGGTTTCCATAAAACTTTCTTCTACACCCCTTATCTGAACCACAGCTTGTTTGTCTCGATAAACGGCTACGGCATTATCTTCTATAATTCTGGAAAGTGATGATACCCCGTTAAGCTCACGGATTTGTTTGAGCTGCTCCTCGCTCAAAGAAAAAGACTTGCCGGTCTTGGGCACCACCTTCAGGTCGGCATCATAAGTATGGTACACGGACCGAAGTACATCGCCCAATCCATTAAAAACGGAAAGCACCACAATAAGAGCCATGGTGCCTATGGCTACACCAATCATAGATATCCAGGAAAGAACCTGTATAAAGTTCTTTTTTTTGGAGGTGGTAAAGTACCGCTTGGCTATGAAGGTAGATACATTCAATCTTCTTCGTCTGTAGGGTCTGTTTCCGGAATATCGAGCGAATCAATGAGTGAATCCATTCTGGAGGCATACTCGGCCGTACTATCAAGGAAAAAGGCTAATTCGGGAATCACTCTAACCTGTTTACCAATGGTGCGACCAAGTGCTCCTCGTACTTTGCTTTTATTTTCTTCGATATGATCCAGAATCTGATCGGAATGAATTATAGGAAACACACTCACAAATATTTTGGCAAAGCCAAGGTCGGGGCTCATTTCCACATCGGTAATGGTCACCAGCTTGCCGGAAAAGGCTCCTGAAAATTGGTGCTGAAATATTTTACTGATTTCCTCTTTGATTAATTTGGAAAACTTCTGCTGTCTTTTTGTAGCCATTGTGCAAATATCTGATTTATTGATTGATTTTCCTTCAAGTGCTTTTTTTACCTTAGCCTTTTCAAAAAAAGAATCGGTTGTTACGCTACTTCAGACAGAACGATCCTTTCAGGATTATAGGTATTGTATTATTTATACTAGCCTCTCGGGCAATAGCTTTAGTTGGTCTAAAAGCCGTTCCTGACCCTGTAGCACTAACGGTGGCTTTCCCCTCCGACCTGTTTGTAGGAGCCGCGGGGCCGCTTTATGGATTACTGCAGTGGGGGTTGGCATTTGTGTTCAACAGCCCTTTGCTCAATACGTTTCTGGCATCAGCATTTGTATTGGTAAATGCCACTACCCTAAACGCTTTGCTTATCCGCAATTCGGCCTTCGAAGAAAACACTTACGTACCGGCAGCCCTCTTCACCATACTTTTTAGCTTTCATCCATCAGTGCTTTGGCTAAGTGCAGAACTAATAGCCTCCACGTTTTTCTTACTGGCTCTTGTTTATCTGCAGCGGCACCTCCGCTATAGAAACAGTGACGAGACCGTGCTAACGGCCGGTATTTTTCTGGGACTAAGTAGTCTGTTCTACATTCCTTTTGCCTGGTATGTTGTGCTGGCCTTACTGTTGTTCCTATTCTACTCCGGCACTTTGGGCAGACGCTATCTTCTTCTTTTTTGGGGCTTTAGCCTTACCTTAATTGGTACATGGATGGTTTTTCTTTTTCAGGAAGAGGGCGCTGATTTTTGGCTGCTCTATGCACCTGTCTTAGTGGACTTTGACTTTAATCAGCCTCTTGTTCTCAATGCTCTTATGGGACTCTGCCTGCCGGTGGCCTTTAGTTTTGTTGCGAGCACGAGCAACTTAGCGGGTATGGGTATGACTAACCTGCAAATAACACTCAAGCGTGTTTTTACCTGGATAGGGATTTTCGGAATTCTTACTTTTTGCTTTCTATCGGGAGGTCAAATAGCAGGAGTAGTAACCCTTACACTGGCTCTAGCTTATTTTTGTACGGAGTTCTTGCTGCACATTCAGCGCAAATGGCTTGCAGAACTCTTTTTTCTGAGCCTAATAGCCCTCTCGGTCATCATGCTGTTTTTACAGCCTTTTTATTGACAGGCAATTTTATCAACTCTACGCTGGTGCCTTCCGCCTTCAAAATTGGTTTCGATAAAGGTGTTCACTATACTTTTGGCCAAATCCAGATCTATGAAACGCGCGGGAATACACACAACATTGGCATTGTTATGCTGGCGAGCCAGTGCAGCAAGCTCGGTGTTCCAAA
Source organism: Roseivirga sp. UBA1976 (assembly GCF_002336325.1). Taxonomy (NCBI): domain Bacteria; kingdom Pseudomonadati; phylum Bacteroidota; class Cytophagia; order Cytophagales; family Roseivirgaceae; genus Roseivirga; species Roseivirga sp. UBA1976. The sequence continues at coordinate 8,138 of NZ_DDDQ01000052.1, forward strand.
CTAAAGCACCCCTAATATTTTGGTGTTTGTTTACAGTCATGCACACTCCATTGCCGCTTCCGCAAATGGCAATACCCAACTGAAGCTCTCCACTTTCAATGGCCGAAGCTAGTGGGTGCACATAGTCAGGATAGTCGGTAGACTCTTCGCTATTCGGACCGAAATCTCTCACCTCGTGGCCCTGCTCTTCTAACATCTGTTTTACTTGCTGCTTATAAGCAAATCCGGCATGATCGCCACCTATTCCTATTTTCATTATGATTCGTAAAGTTCTCGTTCCCGTTTTTTGTTAATCCTTTTAGATATAACAATGCTTATTTCATATAAGAGGCTCAATGGAAGAGCTATAAGTATCTGGCTCATTACATCGGGCGGGGTTATAATAGCTGAAAGCAAAAGAATAACCACTATAGAATGCCTTCTGTAGCGCTTCATTAGATCAGGCGTTACAATGCCTGCCTTAGACAGAATATAGGTAGCCATGGGTAGCTGAAACATAACCCCACAAGCCAATACTAGTGTGGTTATAGTATTGAGAATTGAGGTTATATCAATGTTGTTGTCGATGCTATCTACCAAAGAGTAGTTGCCCAGAAAGTTTAAACTGAGTGGGGTAACAATGTAGTAACCGAACAAAACACCTGTTATGAATAGAAAAGAAACAGCTAAAACCACACCTCTTGAAGCACTACGCTCGCTGTGCCGTAAACCGGGCTTCACAAACCTCCAAATTTCCCAAAAAGCGTAGGGAAAGGCTAAAACCAGACCTATTACCAACGAGGACTTAATGTGCATGGTAAACTGCCCCGTAATGGTTCTGTTTTGGATATCGATGGGAATATCTCCCAAGCATAACACCGGAGTTTTAAAGAGCTCTGCTAAATAGCACAGTTGTTTGTATGTCCAGAAATCAGAATATATAGGAGCCAATATTACTCCTTTCCAAACAAAGTCTTTCGCCAAAAAAGCAGCAACGGAAAAAACCACAATGGCCACCACCGAACGAACCAGGTGCCACCTTAGTTCCTCCAGGTGATCAAGGAAACCCATTTCCTTGTCATCATCGTGAAGTTGATCTAGTGCCAATTATGCTTTGAATAACGGATACGAACTCATCCAGTGGTTAACTTCTTTTTTCACCGAAGATAAATTCTCTTCGTTTTCGGGGTTCATTAAAACCGCATCAATCAACTCAACTATTCTCAGCATATCGTCTTCAACAAGGCCTCTGCTGGTAATAGCCGCTGTACCAACCCTCATTCCCGATGTTACAAAAGGCGATCGGTCGTCAAACGGAACCATATTCTTGTTGATGGTTATATCGGCATGACCAAGTGCTGCCTCTGCCAGCTTACCAGTTAGCCCTTTGGATCTAAGGTCTATCAGCATTAGGTGATTGTCTGTTCCACCCGAAATAAGGTTATAGCCTTTCTTCACAAAGGCAGAAGCCATAGCTGCTGCATTCTTCTTTACCTGAACTATGTAGTTCATGTAATCGTCAGAAAGGGCTTCACCAAAGGCTACCGCTTTGGCGGCTATTACATGCTCCAGTGGTCCTCCCTGTGTACCGGGAAACACCCCTCCGTCTAAAAGCTGAGACATCATTTTGGTCTCACCTTTTGGTGTTTTAAGCCCCCAAGGGTTCTCAAAGTCCTGCCCCATCATAATCAATCCACCACGAGGCCCTCTCAAGGTTTTATGAGTAGTGGTGGTTACAATATGGCAATGCTCTATAGGGTCATTCAAAAGACCTCTGGCGATTAATCCGGAAGGATGGGAAATATCGGCCAATAAAAGTGCTCCAACTGCATCGGCAATTTCTCTAAGCTTAGCGTAATCCCAATCGCGGCTATAGGCCGAAGCACCACAAATAATCATTTTGGGCCTTTCTTTTTTGGCCGTATCCTCAACTTTATTCCAGTCTATTAGACCGGTTTCTTTTTCTACACCGTAGAACGATGGCTGATATAGCTTTCCGGAAAAATTTACCGTTGAACCGTGCGTAAGGTGTCCGCCATGAGAAAGATCAAACCCAAGAATCTTATCTCCCGGTTTCAAACAGGCCAGCATCACTGCGGCATTGGCCTGTGCTCCTGAGTGAGGCTGCACATTGGCCCAAGTGGCACCAAATAGTTCTTTGATTCTATCGATAGCTATGTTCTCAACTTCATCTACCACTTCACAACCGCCATAGTACCGCTTACCAGGTAGCCCTTCAGCATATTTATTGGTGAGCACGGAGCCCATGGCCTCCATCACCTGATTAGAAACAAAATTCTCTGATGCAATAAGTTCGATGCCCTTGGTTTGGCGTTCTTTCTCCTTGCTAATTAAATCGAAGATGATGTTGTCTTTGGCCATGCGTTCTTTTTGTGCCAAAAATAGTCTATGGGTATTGAATTAACAATTTAGAAGAGCAGTAAGAATAGGGGCTTAAAAATTAGCTAGGCCTGCTTATACTTTTGCTGTCTCAGGCTAAGCACCTCAAAGATAGAACCTATGACCTGAGCTTGAGTAAATGGTTTGCCAATGTAGCCATCAAGCTTGTGCTTTTTTATACCCTCCATTACCTCATCGTGTGAAAAAGTGGTATAAGCCATAATGGGAACAGGGTGAGCTTGAAACTTTTCTGTTTCTCTTATTAGGTCGGTACCTTTGAATCCATCTATAACAGGCATGTGCAAATCCATAAGCACAAGGTCTATTTTTTCCTCATGGAAAACCTTTAGACCTTCTTTTGCAGAAATTGCCCTGAAACATTTGGCACCAAATTTTGATAGAGTCTTTTCAGCTACTATTAGATTGATGGGACTGTCATCGATAACCAGCACTTGTTGGTCGGCCAATAAGGTGGCTGATTTTGATTTGTTCATTTTTGACAAAGCGGCAACCTCCGGTTCTTCCAGCGATTGAATCTTGTTGTCAATTAAGTAGTACGATCTCATTCCCATAACATCTCCCTTGTATGTTATTAGTGATCGAAAACCGAAATTGTCACCCTTTAGACAGAAGTTTTTCTGAAATTTTTTTATAAATAAGATATAAATAACAATTAGTTTTTATAAATCGAGAATTTTCAGAGAAATGGCAGGTCTGAAAAAAAAAATGAAAAAAAACTCCCTGATTTGGGTGACATTTTACAATTCTAATCACTAAAGAATGAGAGCATGAGTGAAAACTCGTTGATCTTGCGGCTTCGAAGAGGTGATAGGGACGCATTAGAAGAGATTTATCGGTCGTACCGAGTAAGTTTCATCAAATGGATCACCTATTCACACAAGTGTACAAAAGAGCAGGCGGTCGACATTTTTCAATACGCTATACTCTCCTTCTATGAAAACGTTCTAGAAGACACTGTTGAGGAAATCAATGATGCAGGTATAAAAACTTATCTGTATTCCATCGGCAAAAACAAGTTGTTGTCAGATTCCAGAAGAGACTCACGGCTATCTTTCAACGAAGAGCTTGAAGACAATTTGCTGCTAGAAGAAATTGACGATCAAACGCAAGACCGAGAAGGTAAGCTTGAGAAAGTCAGGAGCATCATCGAAACTCTGCAAACCCCCTGTGCTGACATTTTGAAATTGTTCTACTTCAACAATTTATCCAACGATGAAATAGCTGAAGTACTGGGCTATAAAAATGGCAACACAGTGAAAAACTTGAAGTACAAGTGTATTCAAAGAATTAAAAGACTGTTAGAATAAAATTTTATGAGTGATTTTGAATTGATTGAGAAGTACCTATCCGGGAAACTCTCAGTGGAAGAAAAAAAGGCTTTCAGGAATAGACTCCTCAACGATCCCGCCTTCAATCAAGAATTTCAAGAGCTCAAAGACATTCGTCTGAGCGTAAAGCAAAAAGCGCGTCAGGACGTAAAAGACCTTTTCAATTCATTTGAAATTTGCATTAAAAAAGAAGAAACAACCAAAGATCAGACTGTTATGAAAAAAGTAATTTCAATCGCTGCGAGCATAGTGCTCATAGCAGCAATCACCTATGTTGGGTTAACCAACAGTTCCTCCCTCAACAACCAAGAATTATACGACAAGCACTACACAACTTACAACAACTTGGCTGGGCAAGTGAGGGGTGCGGCTACCGAGGCACTGACGTTAGAGCAGCAAGCCATGGTAGCATACGATGCAGGAAATTTTGAAGCTGCGTCTGAAGCACTCTCACAGGTTGTAACCATGCAGCCAAGTGCCATGAACTATTTCTACCTCGGTGTGAGCCAAATGGAAATTGGCGAGTCTGAGGAGGCTATCAAAAGCTTAAACTCTGTTGTGAATAACTTCTCAACATTCAAAGAGCAGGCCAGATGGTACTTAGCTCTGGCTCACCTAAAAAACAACGATGAGAAAGCTGCCTTAGGGAACCTTGCTCATATTTTGGTGAACAAAAGCGAGTATAAAGAAAAAGCCGAAGCTATTTTGGAAGACATGGGCTTAAGCTTTGATGAAACTGAAATGGACAATGGTCCGGTAGTTCAGTTAGAGCAAAGACCAAGAGAAAGAAACACGCCTGATGGCTCAGACTTGGACAATACTCTAGGTCAAAGAAGATATCAGTTCGGTGTAGTTACCAATTTGGCTGGCGACAAAGAATTTCAGTTCATGACTGATGACCCAATTGAAGATCTTGCTGAAGGTGACTTGGCGGTCTTCATGGTGTTCGAAAAGTCAAGAGGAAAAGGCCGCTCTAAAATGGGATGGGCATTCGTTCTTGACAAAATGTAATAAGATACTCTCTAATCACACACATATGCACGCGAGGAAAAGGGCTTATTAATAAGCCCTTTTTCTATTTCTATACCATATTAGCAAGATTAGAATGGCTACAAGCATAAAGCCCAGAAGCCAATACATGAGATTCTTACTTGCGCCACTTTCATCGAAATACATATTACTGCCCAGATGAATAAAGCTAGCCCAATAATAGGGGTGGCAGGAGTAAGAATCGTTAGCCTCAAGATATCCCAGCTTCATGTTTCTCAAACTCGTATTTAAGTCATTGCGTTGCTCAAGAAACCCATTGTAGAAACTAACCATTTGTTCTGAGGTAATTTTGTCGTTAACCTCCCACAGACTCATTACAATATTGTCAACTCCCACTATTGCGAAGCCCCTTGCAATACTAAAAGTACCTTCTCCTTCTTCGCTGGTACCTGTCCCGCTTTCACAAGCACTTAAAACCGCAAGACGAGCATTCAGGTTGGCCAGATAAAGCTGACTAGTACTTAGTAAGCTATCTTGACCATTAAAAATTAAGCTGGATTGAAACCGACTAATACTATCGGCCTTACCGTGAATAGCCAGGTGAATTATATCATAGTCTGAGGCTTCTTCTAAAAACTTGCTCTTGGATCCTTCCATACCAAGGTAGTAGGTGCCATCAAACCGTGCCCGAAGAAACTTAATCTCCGTATCGGTACCTGGCAGAGCTGCGAATTGTGACCTTATGGGCTGACTACTACTTTGTACACCACTATAACCCATACCCAAAATGTTTTTGGTAGCCTTCTTTTCAAAAGACCCTAACTTAAGGTTGTTAGAAGACAGAGCGTACCTGACCTTATAGTCTCTTACCAAATATCTGTATGTTTTATAGCTGTCGTTTTGCGGAGCACGGGTTATAAGAGCTTCAAAAGGTATTCTTGTCAGAAGCTCATCAGGTATAAGTAATATTTCTTCCGCTTTGAATTGGTTCAGAACAGGACTTACAAGCTTCTTAAACAGAAAATAGGAAGACGCCTCAAAGTCTTTCATTTGAGCAGTGATATCGCCACCATTAAGGTTAGGTGGCCGCGAAACGATGGCTATCATAGTTTCAAGATGGGAAGTCAGCTCTGAGTCGTATGGGCTTCGTCTAAAGACCACCTTGCCCGATGCGTCAAAACCAAAAACATAAATATTTTCTTTACCCACAAAGTACTCCATGAGTAACTGGCCCTTAACAAGGGGCGGAGCGCTGGGTTCAGACTCGTATTGAAGCAATCCACTCACATAGTTGTTCTCAATACTATCTTTTATCCTCAAAAGGCGCTCTTGTAGAACTAATATCTGATCGTTCACTTTAATAACCGAGTCACTCGTTACAGAATTATCCAGCGACTCATACAATTGGTTCTTTAGCTCTTGAAGTTCATTACTAATAAGGAAGTACTCTTCCTTGAGTTCGTAAGGAACATTGGAGCCAACCAGGCTTTGGTAGTTTTTTGATTGTTCGAGAAACAGATTGGCCTTGCTCAATTGTGCATAGTAAAAACCTTTGTGGGTATAACGGTCATCTTTCGTAACCATGTATAGCTGGTAGGCTGCACTAATTCCCGCTTCGTACAAATCTTTAAAAAATTGGCTTAGGTATAATTTTCCTTCGGCCTGGTATAAATCATTTCGGTTCTTCTGAAGTTTAAAGTGAGTGTTGTCTACATAATCTAACGCAGCCTCAAGGTAGTCTACAGAATCTTGTCTACTCATAGAAGACAATGCCTGAGCCTTTTTGGTAAGTACGGTTAAGGTCTGAAATGAAAACTTACTGGCCGAATCTGTCTTAGGAAAGGAGAGAATATCGTCCGGATAATTAAGCTCTGTATTTCTCAAGGCCGAATCATAGTTGAGTAGGGCTGAGTTCCAATTGTTTTGAGAAGCATAAAAGTCTCCAATGTATCGGTAGTGTTGAAACATATCGGAACTGGGAAAGTTTACCAAAGCCTTAACCCTTTCGAGCGACTCTAACATGAGCTTACGAGCCTCGTCTACTTTTCCCATGGCTATCATATTTAAGCCAACAGAAAGCAGTGCGTTGGCCTTAAATATACCTCTTTGGGCCCCTAGTCGGGCATCAATGCTTGCATCGAGTACTTTTTGAAAGTATTTATTAGACTCTACCGGCTGATCTAGGCCGTTGTACAACAAACCCATCAGATAGGTAAGCTCCAGATAAGCCGTGTAGTTAACATCTTTAGGAATAGTGGCATAGGATTCCATGGCAATATCCAGAGCCTTTTGAAATTCCCTTTTCTGATACAGCACCCAGGCCAGATCGTATAAAATACTATGCTTTGTGCCATCATATATTTTTCGGCTGTTTTCTTCCAGGTACTTATAATTGCTTATGGCGTAAGCCAAAGCCATGTCATACTCACCTTTTGCCAGATAGATACGAGGATAGTCCTGCCGTATGTATAGTATTTCATCTGGATTAAAATTGTCTTTCTGAACCGCTTCCTCAAAATCTATTCTTACTTTAATATACTTGAGTAGAGTATCTACATTGGACTTGGAGTACCAATAGGCATAGAATTTATAGTCTAAAATATCCTGATAAATAGCACTATCATATTCCGCTGCCTTTTCATAAAGTAACTGAGCAGAATCGAGAAAATCGATGGCCCTGTAATAGTCATTCCAGCGGTGCTCAATAACTCCGGCATTCAGGTAGGTTTCGCTCCATAGAATGCTACTTACCGGAATGTGGTTTATTAGAATTTGTTTGGCATGCTTTAAAGTTTCCAAAGACTTTTCCTTGGCCAGATACCTTCTTTGTGTGTCGGCCAGATTGTTTAGCGCAACCACCGCAAGCTCATAATCCTCATTCACAATGGCTCTCTCATAAATAGATTCGAATGAGGCTGCCGCCTGCTTATACAGCTTTACTGCCTCCGACTCACTCACATCGCGAGCGCGCTGAAGCAGTGGCTTCACCCGCTCTATTTCATTGTTTTTGTAATCATGCTTTTTCTGGAACTTAAAGTCTTGCCCATGTAGGCCTGAGGCTGCAAGAACAATTAACAGCAGCATCGGTATAAACAGACATAACCATCTTATGAAAAGATTGGCGCGCATTTCGTTGTGAATAGGTGAATTATAATGAAGATAGTTACTTTCGAACCAATCAACAAAACGGAAACATGCTAAGCCAACATTATTCAATTATGTTAGTTTTAGCTTAAATGAGAATCCGTTTGTCTACACCGGTACAAAAGCCACTTGATCAAGTAGTTCAAGGGTTTAACGAAGATCTTTTCAAAAGACTCAGTCCTCCGTTTCCTAAAGTAAAGGTAATTCAGTTCGATGGCTGTCGCAAAGGCCATATTGTAGCTCTCAGGCTAGATTTCTTGCTTTTTAAACAGTGGTGGACAAGTACAATCACTGAAGATCAGGAAGATAGTGGGCAGTTTTACTTCATTGATGAAGGCACAAAAATTCCTGCCCCCTTAAAACATTGGAGACATAAACACTTACTCGAGAAAAATGGTGAGGGAACCATAATCACTGATGATGTTTATTACACGACCGGTTTATGGTTTTTGGATATTCTGCTTTATCCCCTATTGGCAATACAGTTTATTTATAGAAAACCAATATACAAGAATATATTCGGCAAAAACTAAGGGTGAACATATTTCGTATCTGTTTAATAGGTAACTCAAACACAAAGGGTATGAAAGGTTGGATACTGTTTCTTCTTCTTTTTATTTCAATTCACCTCAATGCCCAAAACCCTCTTGGCTTCTATCTGTCGGACAATAAAGATTTTGTTGAACTTAGCTTTAAAGAAGAAAGCAATCTAATCGTTATTCCCATTCTTGTTAACGGAAATGGCCCATACAACTTTATTCTCGATACCGGTTCAGAGTCTGGCCTAATATTCGATCGTTGGGTAATCGCTGAAAACAATCTGGTGAACGCCAGAAAAATACCCATTTATGCTTCCAACGGGAACAAAGTCACAGATCTGCTAGTGGCCAACGACCTTAAAATACAAATGACAGGCGTAGAAGCTTCTCAGCAAACCATGTTGGTTTTGAAAGAGAACAACCTGGACATTAAGGGTATGTTGGGTATAAATGCTCACGGGGTGCTGGGTTCAGAGCTCTTCAATCGCTTTGTGGTAGAAATAGACTATCAGAACGAAAAAATCCGCTTGTACAAACACGATAATTTCAAAGCGCCAAAAGGTTATAAACGAATGGATATTGAGGTTAAAAGCTTTAGACCCTACATAACCGTAGACATCAAACAAAAAGGAAGAAAAAGGCAAAAGTTCAACCTGCTGATTGATTCTGGTGCTAGCAGTGCTCTTTTTCTCGATGAACAGCGACATGAACAAATTGATCTTCCAAAGAAAACCTTAGATCATACGATAGGAAGCGGAATTACAGGCTTGTTGTCAGGAAAAATAGGCCGAGTAAAGAAAGTCTGGCTAGGCAAGCATTTCAAATTTAAAAACGTAATCACCTCTTACCCTCAACAATGGAAAATACAAACAGAAGTGAGCGATAGAGACGGAACCATTATTCGGCATGGTACTCTTGGTTCTGATATGCTTTCCAGATTTAATGTTATTTATGATTACCTGAACGGAGCAGTCTATTTTAAAAAGACCAAAGAGTATAAGGAGGAGTTTAAGTTTAATCGCGCAGGCTTCACCTTTACCGCTTTAGGCAAAGAACTCAATCAATATTTTATAGCCGATATAATTCCAGATTCTCCTGCAGAAAAAATTGGTCTCCAACCAAATGATGAAATCATAGCTATTGGCAACAAACCGGTGTTTTTCTATACTTTCTCTGAAATAAATGGTTTTCTAAGGGGCGATACAGGCACCAGCTTCGATATCATAATCCGTAGAAACGGAGAGCTGTTTAAAAAGACCCTTCGGTTAAGAAAGCTCATTTAATGAAAACACGAAGGCCTTTCCGATGGTCATATTCTTTCTCTACTCCATGCTGTTGATTTTGCATTAGAAAGAAACAGCAAGCAGCACGAATGCGCTGCCTACTGTTTTACCATGATCAGAAAGGCCTTTCATATAAAAGACCGGGTCGTCATAGACGAACACCAGTCTTCCAACTAATTTTATTTAGGGTCGAGTATATTATTTACTCTTACCAGTGCATCTTCCAGATGCAGTTTAGACATGCTGTCTGACGTTCTTGGAATGGCTGCTCTAATAGCCGATTGAAGTGCTTTCAATTCACCTCTGGCCACTGCTCTAATGTCTGACTGCGAAGCGTCTATGCTTGGAGCAAAGCGCGAAGACTGTGCTTCTTCTGTAAGCAATGTCTCCAAACGCTCAATGTGAGCCCTCTGCAAGTTTCTTCTATAAGTATCTATTGCGCTACCTCTTCTTAGTTCAGACCAAATGCCGTTGCGAACATCGCTGAAGAGCTCGGTAATAGTGTAAGCATCAGAGCCATTGAGGGCAGCATTCTCTATTACCCGGCCAAGCTTTCTCCACTCAAGAAGGCTGTAGAGTGTATTTACCTGCAAAGACCTCATGCTTTCTACAGCACCATAGTCCTGCAATCTGCCCAGAATCTCATTGTCCAACATCCACTTAGGTGTATTGAACAGCTGGTTGTTTAAGAACTCTACCGCTTCCTTCTGCTTAGCTTTAGGAGCATGAGTATACACCATTCCATCCTGATCGGCAGTCTTATAATCTTCTTTTACACCACCCACATAGCGGCCCACATGGCCCATGTAGCGATTAAACTGAGACCTAACCTCACCATACATTTCTTCTAGTTCAGAGTAATCCGAACCCTCTACATAGGTCCAGTCTCTGAGGTTTTTCATAATACGCTTGAGGTTCTCTATACCATAGTTGCTAGCTCTCATTGCATCGTCACCCAAGTCTTCACTCTGAGCCGTGTAATCGTTCGGATTGCCCTGACGCCCATAGCGATAAAGCGGATCTCCGTTCTTCTCTTCAATCCATCTTCTCAGGGTTGGCAATTCATCTTCAGGGGTTTTAGCATCTAAAATAGGCCTGTAACCCCAGGCAATGGCATACTTATCGTAAATACCAATATTTGGCATTAAGGCCACCCCTTTATCTTCAGGCTGAGCTATGTAATTGAAGCGGGCATAATCCATAATTGATGGTGCAGTACCCATTTTGGATGTAAATGAAGCCGACCTGAGCGAATCTACCGGATAGGCATAGCTGGAGGCAAAGTTGTGTGGTAAGCCGAGGGTATGCCCTACTTCATGAGAAGACACAAAACGAATGAGTCTACCCATTACTTCATCATCGAACTCAGGCGATTGTGCCATTGGGTTAATGGCTGCGGTTTGCACAAAGAACCACCTTCTTAGCAGGGTCATTACATTGTGATACCAGTTGATATCGCTTTCCAGAATTTCGCCTGATCGTGGGTCAGAAACGTGCGGACCGTTGGCATTAGGAATTGGTGAAGCCAGGTAACGCACGGTAGAATAACGAACATCTTCCGGGCTCCAATCCGGATCTTCTTCCGGAGATGGGGCCTCTTTGGCAATAATGGCATTTTTAAAACCAGCGGCTTCAAAAGCTACTTGCCAGTCTTCCACCCCTTGCTTTATATACTTTACCCACTTTTTAGGTGTGGCTCTGTCTATGTAATAAACTATTTGCTTCTTAGGCTCTACCAGCTCGCCTCTTTTAAACTTCTCTATGTCTTCCTCTTTAACTTCCAGTCTCCATCGATCCAGGTATCGGATAGTTTTCGATTGCTGAACGTCCAAACCATAGTCGGTTGTACCCCTGGCAAACCATCCTACTCTTCTGTCATAGAGCCTTCTTTTCATTGGTTCTTTAGGCAACAGAATCATAGAGTTGCTCATCTCAACCGTAATGGAACCATCGTCATCGGCCGAAGGCGAGTTGCCGGCCAGATAGGTTTTTACATGTCTCAACTCAATGTTTTCTGGGTAGCTGCTTACCCGAGTTACGTACGACCGATCGTTATCAAGTCGGGTAACTCTGTATTGTGTTCTGTAAAAGTTGGGTAAGCCCATTGTTTTGTTATCCCCGGTAAGCAGGGAGGTTACATCAATCACACTTCCGGCAGAGTCTTTAGCATGAGCTTTAATAGGAAATGAAGCCAGTATTGGGGCAAAATTGGAGTTCAAAACTGCTTCGGCAATGGGCAGTGAATCTGCTGCCGTAATGGTAGTAGAAATAATTCTTACCTGAATTCTGTCTTGTACTTTCTCCCATCGCAACATTTGAGTGTTGGTTTTTCCTCCACCAAAACCAATGCCTGAGGCTGTTTTGGCAATTCGGGTAACCATGAGCATATCTCTGCCCAATAAGGCATCGGGTATTTCGAAGTAGTACTTATCGTCTAACTTGTGTACGTTGAACAGTCCTTCATCGGACTCAGCGTCTTTCGTAATTACTTTTTCAAAAGGCTGAATCCCTCCTTTTTTGGGTGGTGCCTTTTGCTCTGGTGGAGGGGTGCTGGCTTTTTGCTCCTCCTGTTTCTTTTTGTTCCTCCTCTGAGCATTGGCATCATTCAATGAGAATATCATCGCTGCGGCCAACAACAAAGTGAACAAACTCTTTGTAGTTGTTTTTAAAGGTCTCATGTTAACAATAGTTATCTTCACTGATATCAATATCGAACATTAAACTTAAGCCAAAAAGCAACAGGTATTTTTCATTTTATTTAAGTGGTCGATACAACAGGGGAACAGATAGAGTATTGAAAGAAATAGTCATAATAGGAGGAGGTCTATCAGGGCTCATATCGGCCATTGAACTTAACAGAGCAGGCTTTTCAGTTCGCTTATTCGAAAAAAAGAAGTATCCCTTTCACAGGGTTTGTGGGGAGTACATATCCAACGAAGTATTACCTTATATGAAACGTTCGGGTTTACTTCCAAAATCTGTAGAACCTGCTCAGATCAATCGTTTTGAATTTACCTCCATTAAAGGCAAAAGCCTCAGGCTCCCTCTCGATTTAGGTGGTTTTGGACTTAGCAGGTACACGTTGGATCAACACCTGGCTCTTTTGGCCATAGAGGAAGGCGTACAACTTATTCAGCAGGTGGGTGTTGTTTCCTGTGAATTCGAAGAAGAACAATTCCGTCTTCAGACCTCTGATGGCCAGGAGCTCACTGCTCCATTAGTTATTGGGGCTTATGGCAAACGATCGCTGCTCGATACTCGTCTGCAACGATCTTTTATTCACCAAAAAACCGATTTTTTGGGAGTGAAGTATCACATTCGAACTGACTTTCCCAGAGATCAGATTAGCCTACACAATTTTGAGGGTGGCTATTGTGGAATAAGTGCCATAGAAAACGGCACCTATAATCTATGTTATATGGGCAGCCGCGACAGGCTGAAAAAGTATGGGAGCATAGAGGCCATGGAGCAAGCTGTTCTCTTTAAAAACCCTTTTCTCCGTTCTATTTTTCTCTATTCAGATTTTGTTTTGGAAAAACCCGAAGTCATCAATGCCTTTAGCTTTGCTCCCAAAAAGCCGATAGAAAAACACATACTAATGGCAGGAGATGCGGCCGGGCTTATAACACCACTTTGCGGAAATGGTATGGCCATGGCTATTCATAGCGGAAAAATATTGTCTGATTTGGTCGCAAAGCACTGGCCACACAGCACCTTACAACGGCCTTTGCTAGAACGGGAATATACCCATGTGTGGAGTGCGCTTTTCCGCAAGCGTCTTTGGGTGGGCCGGAAAACTCAGCAACTCTTTGGTTCTGCCTGGAGTTCAGAGTTGGCTGTTAATGCAATGAAACACCTTCCGTTTTTGGCCAAAGCGATTATGAGAAATACCCACGGTAAGCCTTTCTAGTACAGCCCTACTACGTTGAGAACATGAGAGCTGTGTAAAAAGAAATAGAGAAAGAAGCCTCCCAGGCAGGTAGCACTTATGAAGTTGAGTCTCATGGTATTTGTAAAATTAGCCATGGAACTATCTTTTAGCACCTTCAAATACCACCAACCAAAAAACAGGAGTACAGGAAGCATAGCCAGCAAAAAATGCCAGGCATAGAAGAGTTGCCAATAGGCCTGAAAATACAGGCAAAAGGCCAGTGTGGCAACAGCAAAGCAAATGGCCGTAAAGTGAAAGGTACCTAAAATGCCTAATCGTATGGAAAGCGTGTAGTCGCCTCTTTTACTATCCTCCCGGTGCTGATATACCTGTGTCATGGGGTAAGAACCCCACAGAATAGCCGATGCCAGCAAACCCGGTATTAATGCGGGTGCCTTAAACAGACTGGAAAAAGCAAAGTCGTTAAGGCCTATGTAAACCGTCCACACCACCCACGCCCCTTGAAAGAACCCCGCAATGAACCAACTTAAAAAAGCGAACTTTTTAAGCCTAATCATTGGGTGGCTATAGGCTCTTGAGACACCGATGTACACCACAAGCATAGCCGCCAAAACCCAATTTCCCCAAAAAAACCAAAGCGTCAGAGCCAGGCCGAGAGTATCGAACAAGTTGGCCATGTACAGCACGTTCCTGTCTACCTTTGGTGGGTTTTTAAGCCCCCCAATACTCCCCTCGTCCTTATCGAAATAGCTATTGAAGGCATTACTGGCCGGATAAATGAATATGTGAAGGATAATAAAAAGCCAGAGTATAGCTTCTTCGGAAAGGTTGTGGCTTATAGAAAGCGCCAACAGGAAAATAGGCAGCAAAAAGTAAGAGAACGGAAGGCGTAAATGAAGCCAGGTAGCCTTTTTGAACATATTAATCTTTTGTCTGAACAATTTAGCATAAAACGACTATTATAGAATGTGGGCAGTAAGATTATCTCCATTGGCGTTGCCAACCCGGCACATTGCATAGAACAACAGCAGGTATACCAATTTATGGGGAAAGCCCATGGATTTACCGGTTCGGCATTAAACAGGCTTCAGGCACTCTATAGAGCCACCGGCATAAGACAGCGCTACTCGGTAATAGGCGACTATCAACAGGCCGACTCCAGAAAGTGGAACTTTTATCCAAACTCTGAGCAACTGGAGCCTTTTCCTACCACAAGTCACAGGGCCGACCTTTATCGGAAAAATGCTGCCCGGCTTTCGGTTCGGGCCACTCAAGAGGCCCTGCAACAAACGCATTTGGTTGCCTCAGACTTCACACATCTCATCACAGTAAGCTGCACCGGCATGTATGCTCCCGGCCTGGATATCGACTTGATACACGAGTTGGGACTCAATACCTCCATCCAACGGAGCTGCATCAACTTTATGGGCTGCTATGCGGCCTTCACGGCCATTAAACTGGGAGACCAAATTTGCAAAGCCAATGAAAATGCCAAGGTACTTATTGTAGCTACGGAACTGTGTACCATTCATTTTCAGAAATCGGGCGATGACGATAACCTTTTGGCCAATGCCATTTTTGGCGATGGATCGGCCGCATTGGTTATGTCGTCTCAAAGAGCCGACAGTCTCCAACCTACGGTGCTGAGCCCGGAAGCATTTTTAAACGATATTTATCCGGAAGGTGCCGATGAGATGGCCTGGAGCATTGGCAATTTTGGTTTCGAAATGAAGTTGAGCGCCTATGTGCCCACGCTTATTGAAAAAGGAATAGGGCATCTGGTAACCCGCCTTCTGGCAAGCACCTCTAACCAACGGATTGACCACTATGCGCTTCATCCCGGTGGGAAAAAAATTCTCGAGGTTATAGAAAAGGCTTTAGGCATAGAAAAGCATGCCGACTGGGCCGGTAGAAAAGTGCTAGCCGAATATGGCAACATGTCTTCCCCCACCATACTATTTGTTTTGAAAATGCTTTGGGAAAGTCTCGACTCCAACCACAAAGACCACCGGGTGCTGGCTCTGGCCTTCGGCCCGGGACTCACCATGGAATCAATGCTTTTGCGACTTGTTTAATTTTCGGAACTCCTGATTGTACAATAAAAACCGACCTGCGTTAGGGTTACTTTTCAGTAAAACCCGCTGACGCCTCAGCGCATAGTCGTAGCCGCTCGGTAAGGTGGTTTTGAGGTTCAACAACCCTTGCGGAAACAGAGGCCTGCCCGTAGCGTCCACAAAACTTTCTCGCTTTAACGAATCGCCATAAACAAACAAGAAAGGAGAACGGCCCCTCACATAAGGCGATCGCTGAAAAGCCCGATCGAGTGAGTCCAACTCTTGCTGTGAAGGCAGAAAAATGTCTCTGTTAAAAGGATAATAGGCCAAAGGGTTTTTATAGTCAGACATTACCTTAAGTATAAAGGCCTGAGTAGCCTCTTCGGTGCTTTGCCCTTTGGCCAAAAAGCCGGTGCAAAACCACAGAACAAAACAAATCGGTAAGGCCCTAACCATAGCCATTAATTTAATCATTATGTTTAATCCAAAGAAGAAGACGCCCCGAAAAGCCCCATGAACAGGTATAAACACCGCGCTTACAATGAAGAGCTTATGGATGACCTCACGGCCGGAGGCCCTTCAATGGATCAAACGCTTCGCGAACTAGAAACCATTAACAGGTGGTTAGGAGGTAACTTTGTGACCATCGATGGCCTAGTAAAACTGCTGAAGAAATCACCTTCTCGTCCTTTAGTCATTGCCGATTTAGGTTGCGGTGGTGGAGACATTCTCAAACTCGTGGCCAGGTGGGCTTCCAAAAAGAAGCTCGAAGTTGAGTTGGTGGGCTTTGATGCTAACCCTCACATTATCGAATATGCCAAAGAAAACTGTAAGGAGTTTAAGAACATTCGGTTCGAAGTGCAGGATATCTTCTCTGAAGAATTCAAACAGCGGGAATTTGATATCATTCTATGCACGCTTTTTACACACCATTTTACAGAAAATCAGCTAACAGGTATCTTCAAGCAGTTTAAGTCTCAAGCGAAAATTGGGGTTGTCATTAACGACTTGCACAGACACCCGCTGGCCTATCATTCAATAAAGCTGCTGGTGAACCTATTTTCTAAATCAGAAATGGTGAAAAACGATGGGCCACTCTCAGTGCTTCGAGCTTTCAAAAGAAAAGAGCTGGTTCAGCTAATGAACGATGCAGAAATTGACCGCTTCACCCTCCAATGGATGTGGGCTTTTAGGTGGCAGTTGGTTTTTTAAGAGAAGCCCTAAACCCTCAGAGCCGGAAAATAAGTCGATGATTAAATTTTAGAATAAGCCAGAAATTGTTTTGATCAGCTCAATTAGAGCAGTAAGGAAGGCTAGCAATAATGCAGTCAATGCTGTTGCTCTTTCTATCAACTTTTTCGTTTTCTTATATGTCGATTTTCTTTTGGGCACTTCGGTTTTAGAATCTATTTCAAATACAGAAATTCACATCTTTAACTAAAGGACAAGCCTTTTTTGGCAAGCTAGTAGTTACAATTCATAGACCGTAGGACAGATTTTCTTGTCAATTTTTAGACTAAAACTCTAATGTCTTTTGACGTGAATTCTCTACTAATATTCAATTGGGTAATTTGTCAATAACAATGTCCTTTTCGGGAGATTTATTGACGAATAAAATTGTCGACCAAGAGAAGACAGGTTTAGCAAACCGTACTTCTCTTTTTGAAAAGCATTGAATACTCAAAGACTAAAAACTGTACAGCTAAATTCCGTGAGGCGAATAGTATGTGCGTATTATTCAATTAAACTACTCAATGCAAACCTAAAGCAATGGTGGGAGAAAATAGGGCTTGCAAAAAATGTTGAGCAATTTTTTTTGGTTGCTAAGGACGGTCTTTATCCCACCCAACTCACTTTATCTTCAATGGGGTTTCTTCTGCCTTGAGGGGCGAATCCTTCTTTTACCGTTCCAACATAGAGAAAGCCCAAAAGCCTGTCTTTAGCTTCTAACCCAAAAAATGCCTTAGCCTCCTCGTAATAAGTAATGCCGCCAGAGCCCCAATAACAACCAATACCATGGGCGGTGGCTGTCAGATACATGTTCTGCACGGCCATAGCCACAGCAGAAATTTCTTCTTCCAAAGGCAGTACTTCTTTAGCATCGCGACTCATGCCAATGGCAATAATATGCGAGGCCAATAGAGGTTTGGTAGCTAGTTTCTCTCGCGTAGTTTCATTGAATGTGCCTCTTGCCATGCTTACGCGTTCATATAGCTCGGCCTGAAAGGTAGCCAGCTTTTGTAATCCTTCGCCCTTAAAAACTACAAACCGCCAAGGCTCGGTAAGCTTGTGCGTTGGAGCCCAATTGGCATTCTCCAGCATCTCTTTAATGATGGCATCGTCAACCGGCTCATCAGAATATTTCTCAGGGTAAATAGAACGTCTGCTTCTTATTAAATCGTTAACCGATTGGGTATCGAACTTTGTCATATCAATGTTTGAATTTCAGGTTTAGGCCCACATAAAAACTTCTTTCCGGGGCAGGTTGAAAATATCGTTGTCCAAAAGCATTCAAGTCGTTGCCCAAGCTGTATTCCTCATTGAACAAGTTGTTCACTCCTACAAAAAACTCATAATCAGTATTTGCGTTTGCTCTTTTATAGCCCACTCTGGTATGAAACACCTGATAGGCACCGGAGTAAACTGTGTTCTCATCATTTAAAGGAATTTCATCCGAATACTGATAAGTTAGATTGGCGTAAAAACCACTTATCAGGCTGAAATCGGTCATCAGCGAAAGTACATTCGGTGCCGTTCCGGTCAGGGCGTTTCCGCTCAGATCGTCACCACCATCTACATATTCTTTGAACTCAAAATCGTGATACGTATAGGCCAATCGGCTATTGAAGCTTGTAAATCTGGTGGAAGGCTGAGTCAGCCAATTCCATTGCAACGCAGCCTCCAAACCTTTTTGGTCTATCTGACCTGAGTTTTGAAATAGCACCACTCCATTGCCGTCAGTTCCTGTCGTTATGGATTCGTCCAGGTTGAACATGAACAGCGCCACATCATAAGAAAGCCTTCTGTATACCGCAGCACCCCGAATATTCAGCTCATAGTTAATGCCAATCTCTGGCTGTAAGGCTGTGTTAATGCTGCCTTCATTGGTGCGCACCTCCGTAGTAGTTGGTGGAGAATAGCCATGCGATACCGACAAGTGTGTGCTAAAGTTTTCTGCCCAAGTCTTACTCAAAGCCACTCTTGGACTAAACACCCGATCGAATTCCTTTTTGAATTGGCCGGGCGAATTATTGATTTTGTCCTCCACCCGATTGATATCATAATCAATGTGGTTTAAACTTGCGCCAACCGTGAGCTTCAGGCTTTCAGTCAGATTGAGCTTCACATCGGCAAACCAGAAAGAAAGCTTGTTGGTAAGTTCATCTCTAAAGCGAATGGTGTCAGCTTCTCCCCCTACATTCCCGAAATTACTTCCATCGAAGTAGGCCACCTGAAACTCATTTCCATAAGTAATGGAAGACCTTCGGCCTAAAAGGCTAAAATCATTCTCTAGCTGAACACGAAAGCCCACACTGTTTTCCTGATCTCTCTTATAGTCTAGGTTGAAGGGATTCTCAAAGTTGCGGTTGTAGAAGTAGGCATTTACATCGCTGCGAAAGTTTTCTGAAAATTCATATTCTTGCCCTCCACGGATAATGAAATACTGATGATCGATTGAGGCATTGAAAGCCTCGCTGCCCGGTCTGGCTTGTCTTCTGTTTTCAGCGAGTTGAGTTGGGTTTAGGCCTCCGGGAATTTCATAAAATAGATCGGAATAAAGGATTGACGCTGAATAAGTCTTGCGCTCGTTGGCGAAATGCAGCAAATCTACTTCTGCCACATGCCTTTGCATTTCATTATGGTCGCGGTAACCATCGCTGGTTTGAAAAGCATACTTGCCAGTGATGCTCGTTTTTTCGCCCAGCCAGTTTGACTGAACACTGGAGCGGAAGCTTCCGAAAGAACCAGCCGTGAGCCCCACTTCCGTAGCATTGGAAAGTTGAGACAAGTTGGTACTTTGCAGTTTGATCACTCCGCCATTTCCGGCACCATAAGCACTGGCCGCTGGCCCTTTAATGATTTCCATGTTGCCCACATTCGCCAAATCAAGCAGATTCAGAAATGTGTTTCCCCCTGGTTCGGTAAAAGGAATTCCGTTCCAGTAGACTTTCACATTCCTCACTCCAAATGGAGAACGAATAGAACTTCCTCGAATGGATATCCGATAACTGGCTCCGGCTCTTTCTTCGAACCGCACTCCGGGAAGCGTATTCACTGCCGAAACTAACGAGAAGTTATCGAATCGATTCAAATCCTTAGCGTCAAGCCGAGCAATGCCTCCAGCCATTTTGGAAAGCCTTTCACTATCGGTGAAGCCCTCCACAAACACATCGTTCAACAGAGTGGTTTGCACCTCAAGCACCACCGTAAGACTCTGCTTAGGCTTTAGCAAGATTTCTTTAGTCTCTAAACCAATATACTGAACCGTCAAGCGCATAGGCTCGGCCAGCGGAATGTTTGCCCTACCCTCCTTATCGGTTAGCCATAACTGGCCGGTGTTAGTGCTTATCATGGCTGCTTCCACCGGTTTCAGGGCTTCCGTTAAAATAAGCAGCTGGCTTTGTGCCCAGATTACCGATGGTGTAAAAGCCATCAGATAAACCAAGAGCATTAGGCCATATCTTCTTAAATTCATGGGCATACTTTTCAGACTAGTCGGCAATAAAGGTTTAAGGCACTAAACAAGTGGCTTTTGCTCACTTTACAAACGGCTATTTCATTAATCGGTAAATGCTAACATTATGATTAAATCAACACTATTCAGCTTATGCCTGCTGATTGCTTTTTCTATTCAGGCTCAACAGGATGTTTATTTTGCCTCTACCCCTGCCTTAACACCAGACGGTAGCCAAATAGTTTTCTCTTACGACAGTGACCTGTGGAAAGTAAGCCGCTCCGGGGGAACAGCCACTCGCCTCACAGGCATGGATGGTGTGGAAGAATACCCCAGAATAAGCCCGGATGGCCGATGGATTGCCTTTTCTTCTAACCAATATGGCAATGCCGATATTTATCTGATGCCGATTGATGGAGGAGAAATCCGACAACTTACTTATAACTCTGCCAACGATGAAGTAGAAACCTGGTCGTGGGATAGTCAAACCATTTATTTCCGGTCGGGGCGATATAACCGAACGGCTGCCTACACAGTAAGTGTGCAGGGCGGAACTCCAAAACGCCTTTTTGAACACTACTTCAACTGGCCTCACAATTTGGCCATACACCCCGATGGGCGAGTTTTCTTTAATGAGAGTTGGGAAAGCAGCAATCAGGTGCATCGTAAGCGCTACAAAGGTGCCTTTAATCCGGATATTAAAACCTACAACACCAAAACCGGGACCTATGAGGAGCTAACCGACTACGAAGGCAAGGACATGTGGTCTACTATAGACAAAAATGGCAACATCTACTTTGCATCGGATGAATCGAACGGACAATACAACCTGTATGGCTTTGTGAATGGCACCAAAACCCGACTAACCAACTTCAACACCTCCATTAAAAACCCCCAGGTAAATGCCAACGGTGGGTTTGTGGTTTTTGAAAAAGACTATCAGATTCATGTATATGATGTGTCCCGAAAGAGAAGCCAAAAAGTAGATATTTCTGTTTTCAAGAATAACACGCTGGCTCAGGAGCAGGAGTTTTCTACCGATGGGAATATTTCAGAGTTCGATGTTTCTCAAGACGAAAAAAAGCTGGCCTTTGTGAGTCGCGGAGAGCTCTTTGTCTCTGACATCTCCGGCAAGTTTGTGAAGCAACTAAAGACCAAACCTGAAGAGCGGGTGGTTGAAGTAAAATGGCTGAAAGACAACAAAACTCTATTATATACCCAAACGGTGGGCGGATATACCAACTTATTCACCATAGATGCTGCCACCGGTACAGGTGAAAAACAGCTTACGTTTGATAAGGGCTCTAACCGCAACCTGGAACTTAACCCCGACCTTACCAAAGCAGCCTACTACAGTGGCATTCGGGAGGTTAGGCTGTTGGACCTGGAGACATTGAAAAGTGAAACGGTGGCCAACGAAGAGCTATGGGGCCTATACAACCCCCAGCCACGCTTTTCTCCTGATGGCCGATACCTCACCTTTACCGTTCGCAACGATTTTGAAGAAGACATTTATATATACAGTCTCGAAACCCAAACCACACACAATTACACCAAAACAGGAGTGCCCGAAACCAGCCCTTTTTGGGGGCCTGAGGGCAAGTACATTTATTTTGTGAGTAACCGCACAGAGCCAAGCTACCCGTTTGGAATGAGAGACGCCCGTATATATCGTGTTCCTTTAGTTAGGCATGAAAGAGACTTTAAATCGGATGAGCTAGCCAAGGTTTTTGAGGAAAAGAAAGAAGAAAAAACCACTGATAATGTCGATTCTAAACCCCAAACGGCCATTGATTTCGAAGCCAATGTGCTGAGAGAAATGGAGCAAATTGGCCCCTACTTCGGAAGTCAAAGCTCTCCTTATGTTGTTAAGTCTGGCAATAAAACGCATATTATATACCGGTCCAATCACGATGAAGCCCGGAATGCGCTTTGGGTAACCACCTTGGAGCCTTTTGAGCGACCGAACACAGAAAAAATCAATGGTTCGGCAAGCGCAGGCGGAATTATTCAGGTAAAGAAGAACCTTTATTTAAACAATGGGGGCCAAATAGCTAAACTGAACCTGAGCAACCAGAAAATCACCCCTATCGATATAAAGTTCGATTTCCGGAGATCCTTGCAAAGCGAGTTCAAACAAATGTATTACGAAACATGGGCAGGCATTGAGCAGAACTTTTACAATGAAACCTTTCACGGAGAAGATTGGAGCAAGTTAAAAGATCAGTACGCCCGGTTTTTACCGCACCTAAATAGTCGTACCGAATTGCGCACCTTGCTCAACGATTTGCTGGGCGAGCTTAATTCTTCGCACATGGGTTTCAACTCTTTTGGCAGAGATGAGAGAACTTATTACCGAACCTCAAGCCTGAACCTCGGGCTGCTGTTCTCGAACGATAATCCTTATGAAGTTGCCCACATAGTGGCCGAAGGGCCAGCCGACTTTCCCGATAAAAACATCAGACCCGGAGACCTCATTACGGCCATCAACGGTGAAACCATAGACCCGGGCATGAACCGAGAATACTATCTGGCCAAACCCTCTATAGATGAGGAGGTACATTTAACGCTCAACCGAAACGGCAATACGATTAAAGTTAAAATTCACCCCAACAGTACGGGCAGTCTTTGCACCAACCTATACGATGAATGGATTGCCGGTAACCAAAAGGTGGTAGACTCCAAAACTGATAAGAAAGTGGCCTATGTGCACATGAAGAATATGAGCGGAGGTTCACTGCAGGAGTTTCTCATTGAAATGACATCCGAAGCCTATAACCGAGATGCACTCATACTGGATTTGCGATACAACACCGGAGGAAACGTGCACGATGAGGTACTAAAATTCCTTTCGCAAAAGCCTTATCTGCAATGGAAGTTTAGAGAGGGTAAGCTGACTCCCCAAGGCAACTTTGGTGCAGGAGCAAAACCCATGGTTTTACTCATTAATGAGCAAAGTCTCAGCGATGCAGAAATGACCGCCACAGGGTTTAAAGAACTGGGGCTGGGCACTATAATTGGCACAGAAACCTACCGTTGGATTATTTTCACCAGCGGGGCAGGTCTGGTAGATGGTTCTTCGTATCGACTGCCAAGCTGGGGTTGTTATACTCTCGATGGCAAAAACATAGAACAAGTTGGAGTACAGCCCGATATTTATGTGCGCACCACTTTCGAAGATCGGGTAAAAGGTC
Organism: Roseivirga sp. UBA1976; assembly: GCF_002336325.1. Taxonomy (NCBI): domain Bacteria; kingdom Pseudomonadati; phylum Bacteroidota; class Cytophagia; order Cytophagales; family Roseivirgaceae; genus Roseivirga; species Roseivirga sp. UBA1976. The sequence continues at coordinate 31,637 of NZ_DDDQ01000052.1, forward strand.
GAGACCCTCAGCTGGAAAAAGCCATTGAGGAAGTACTCAAACAGCTTAAAAATTAATGCCTTCCATCAGGGTTTTTGAAAATACCGCTCAGCTCCATCAGGCTTTTGCACATAAAAGTATACGGTTGCTGCGCATAGGCGAAAAGAAGGTTTGTCTGGCCAGGCACAGGCAGGCTTTCTTTGCCTTTGAACACCTGTGTCCGCACCAAATGCACCCTCTCTCAGAAGCACAAATTACCGCATTTGGAGAAGTTGTATGCCCGCTTCATGCCTACCGCTTCCACTTGCAAACCGGCAGTGAAGCCAACCAAAAGTGCAGAGATTTAAAAACCTTCGAAGTGGAAATAAGACAGGAAGGTGTGTTTATCAACCTGTATTAAGTTCTTTTCCGTTTCAATTCAATTGTATATTTTTCGTTTTCGTGGCAAACGCAGCATATATCTTATCACCAACAACGCCCCAAAACAGGTATGCCTCTATCGACATTCTTCGTGGAGTAGCCGTACTGGGCATGCTCACTATGAGCATTCAGAGTTTTGCTATGCCTATGGCGGCATACATTAACCCCAGTATTTACGAGAGCTTACAAAACAACGATTTGTATGTGTGGATTGCCAGCTATGTGTTTGCCAACCAAAAGTTTCAGGCCATTTTCGTCATGCTTTTTGGAGCCAGTATGGTTATGCTTTCCCAAAAAGCTCAACGTGAAAACTTAAGGTCTACCGATCTGCAAAACAGGCGTTTCATTTACCTTGGTGTATTGGGTCTATTGCATGCTTACCTGCTCTGGTATGGAGACATTCTGTTTACACTGGCCATTTGCGGCCTGCTCATGTTTATTTTCCGAAGGAAAAAATCGGCCACACAATTGAGGGCAGGTGTTATCTTTCTGGTTATTGGCTCAGTTATTAGCCTAATTATTGGCTACTCCGTACCTGTGTGGGAACCCGGAGAATATGAAGCAGCCAAAGAAGAAATATGGGAGCCATCGGCCACGACTATTTCAGAAGAGATAGACTATTATACCAGCCCTTGGGAACGCCAAATTCTTTATCGTGCACCTCAGGCTTTTAAGGTGCAAACTTCTCGGTTTGTGTTCCGCGATTTTTGGAAATATAGCGGCATGATTCTATTGGGCATGGCCCTCTACCGAAGAAAAGTGTTCAAGGCCAAGCAATCTTCCAGCTATTATTACAAACTTATTGGTTATGGCTTTGGCCTGGGTCTACCTCTGGTTGTGGTAGGAGCCATGTTTCACTTCAACTTCGATTGGGATTTTAGGCTTAGCTACTTCTTCATTTCTCAGCTCAATTACTGGGGCAGCATACTGATGGCATTGGGTTACATTGGGCTCATTATGCTGCTGTGCAAATCTTCTACCCGGGGTTTTATAGCCCGCAGACTCGCAGAAGTTGGCCGCATGTCTTTAACCAACTACATATTAATGTCCATCATTTGCTCATTTATCTTTTATGGGCACGGCCTCTCTTTGTTTGGAGACATAGATCGCTCATTGCTGGCCGTGCTTGTTCTGGGCATATGGGTAATTATTCTATTTTTCTCTGCCATTTGGCTCAGTTACTTCCGCTTTGGCCCACTTGAATGGCTCTGGCGCTCGCTTACATATGGCAAAGTTCAACCCATGATAAAAACCTAGCCGCTGTAATGGCCAGCATCAATGAGGTCGTCTTGATCATGAGCCCTAACGGCAAAGTTGAAGCCTTTGTGAATTGAATAAGCACCGTACTCTCCATTCTTATTAAGCGCTAGAAACCCAACCTGAAGGTTTTTGTAGTCGTTAGGGTATTTTTTTACAATTCGGTTTACCGCCTGCTCACAGGCTTCTTGTGGTGAATATCCTTGCCGCATGAGCTCTACAATCATATGTGCTCCACATATTTTTATAACAAACTCACCGAGTCCGGTAGCAGTGGCAGCGCCCACCTCATTATCTACAAAAAGCCCTGCTCCAATAATTGGCGAGTCTCCCACCCGGCCATGCATTTTCCAGGCGGCTCCACTGGTAGTACAAGCTCCGGAAAGATGGCCGTGTTCATCTAGTGCTACCATGCCAATGGTATCATGGTTTTCGATATTAATTTCTGGCTGATACTCCTGGTTTTCCAACCACTTCTTCCAGGCGGCCTCGGCTTTGGGTGTTAAGAGGTTTTCTTCTTCAAAGCCCTGAGATAGTGCAAAGCGTTTGGCACCTTCTCCCACCAGCATAACATGGGGCGTTTCTTCCATTACTTTTCGAGCTACCGATATTGGGTGTTTAAAGTTCTGCAGAAACGCTACCGAACCACAATTATCGTTTTCATCCATAATGCAGGCATCTAATGTCACGTTGCCGTCTCTATCAGGAAAGCCACCAATGCCTACAGTTGCATTATCCGGGTCGGCCTCGGTTACCATAACCCCTTTTTCCACGGCATCCAGCGCCCTCCCCTTATTGCTCAATACTTCCCAGGCAGCCGCATTGGCTTCTTTGCCGTGGTTCCAGGTAGAAATTACAATTGGCTTTTTGGGGCTTGGTTTAGTGCTACAGGCCAACCCTGAAACACTGGAGGTACTTACGGCTAAACCACCAAAAATGGTCGATTTTAGAAATTTGCGTCTGTCAGTCATGGAAAAAATTTTTGTCAATTTATTAAAACCTTCCTTTTCCCGGCCACCAATTGTCAAACGTTTCATTTATTCCGGCTTCTGACTAAATTCCGCCATGAAAAAATTTTTATCGCTTTTTGCCTTAGCCCTACTCATTTTTAGCTGCAATACTCCCAAACCTCAGGTTATCGAACCTGCCATTGTTCCTCAACCTCAGCATATGGAGGTGGCCATGAACAAGCATTTTACGCTCAACAGCCAGCCTAACTTGCATACATCAAGCCCCAAAGCGCAGGGAGCACTCCGTTTTCTTTCGGATTTTATGAAAGCCGCTAACTGGGAGTGTCAGGAAACCAAGCGAGACATGGCCGAAATTAGATTTGAAGAAACCGATGGCTTAGCCGATGAGGCCTACGAGCTTTCTGTAAATGCCACCGGCATTCATGTAAGAGCAAGCCATGAAAAAGGGTTTTTCTATGGCGTACAAAGTGTTATTCAGTTGCTTCCTCCCGGAAAGCAAATTGCCACGCTTCCCTATATGGAGATAAAAGATGAGCCTCGGTTTGCCTGGAGAGGACTCCATTTAGATGTGGGTCGCCACTTTTTTCCGGTTGATTTTATCAAAAAGTATATAGACCTGATGGCTCTATACAAATTCAACACATTTCACTGGCACCTCACAGAAGATCAGGGATGGCGTATAGAAATAAAAAAGTATCCCAAACTCACCGAAATAGGAAGCCAACGTAAAGAAACCATCTTGGAAAAAAACTTTGATCCGTATGTGGGAGATGGTAAGCCCTACGGGGGATTCTACACACAAGAAGAGATTAAAGAGGTGGTGGCCTATGCCAAAGAAAGACAAGTAACCATTGTGCCTGAAATAGAAATGCCCGGGCACTCGCTGGCCGCTCTGGCCGCCTATCCCGAACTGGGCTGCGGACCCGGACCATACGAAGTGGGCACCAAATGGGGTGTTTATGACGACATTTACTGTCCTAGTGAACTCACTTTCGAGTTTTTAGAGAATGTGCTCACCGAGGTGATGGAGCTTTTCCCCGGAAAGTACATTCATGTAGGGGGCGATGAAGCACCCAAAACCGTATGGAAAAAGAGTAAAGTGGCTCAGAATGTGATTAGGCGCGAAGGCCTGAAAGATGAGTATGAGTTACAAAGCTATTTCATTCAGCGCATTGAAAAATTTCTGAACGCCAATGGACGGCAGCTTATTGGTTGGGATGAAATTTTAGAAGGTGGGCTTGCTCCTGGTGCAGCAGTGATGTCTTGGCGAGGAGAAGCCGGAGGCATTGAAGCTGCCGAAGCAGAGCATTATGTAGTGATGAGCCCTAATGCGGATATGTATTTCGACCATTATCAGGCCGACCCTTCCACCGAGCCTTTGGCTATTGGGGGTTACACTACCCTGGAAAGTGTATATCATTATGAGCCTGTTCCGGCTGCACTAGATGAGGCGCATCATCAATATGTGTTGGGAGCGCAAGCCAATGTGTGGACAGAGTATATGAAAACCTCTGACCATGTAGAATATATGGTGTACCCGCGTGCAATAGCTCTGGCAGAGGTGGTCTGGACAAACCCTTCCAATAAAGACTGGGATCACTTTCAGAAAAAAATGAGCCATCAATACAAGCTGCTCGATGCCCGAAATGTAAACTATCACATTAGTGCTCCCCAGGGATTAAAACAGGGCCTTACACTCTCCAATGAATTAGAAATTCGCTTAAACGCTCCCTATGAAGAGGCCACTATTTATTATACTCTCGATGGCTCAGAGCCCGATGAAAACGCATTGGAGTACAAAAAGCCCATTATGTTGAATCTGACCAATGAAGCCATAGAAGTAAAAGCCGTAACGGTAACGGCAGAAGGTAGAAAAAGTGCCGTGGTTAGTGGAAATTATAAAAAGGCCCAACTCCGGGAGGCAGTAAAGCCGCTAAAAGTAGACCGCGGCTTACAAGCGGAGCTTATAGAAGGAAGCTTTCAAAGAACTAGTCAGGTAAAGGGGAGCTCTACCATAAGCTATGTGGCCGAAACCATAGGTTTGCCTGCCGAAATACCCACGCAGTTCGGGCTGATAATGCAGGGCTTCATTAATGTACCACAAGACGGGGTTTATACATTTTATACTTCATCTGACGATGGAAGTATACTTTCTATTGGCGACCAAGTGGTGGTGAACAACGATGGTTTGCATGGCGCACAAGAACGCTCAGGCGAAATTGCGCTTAAAGCAGGATATCATCCTATACTCATAAAATACTTTGAAGCTGGAGGTGGTGAAAGCCTGAAGGCTTTTATAGCCGGACCTGATATGCAAAAACAAGAGATTACCTCAACCTTGCTGGGGCATTAACTACATGCCCAAAAAGGTTTTCTGAAGTCGATTTTCAATATTGCCCAAATAATGTTAAAAACAAGATTTCTAACCAGGGCTGGTTTATTTTAGAGAACTCAATCCATAAAAAAAGGTCATGAAAACACTTATTAAGAATAGCCTGCTACTTGGCGCCATTGCCTCTTTTGCCCTTTTGTCTTGCGACAATCGAACAGCCGAAGAAAAATGGGAAGCGCATATTAGAGCTTTTTTCTATGAATATAAAGATGACAGCCAATCGTATGTGCCACTCAGATTTTACAAGGTTGATGCAGCATTTTTAAACAACCAGCAAACGGTTCAAACCGCGTTGCTAGTATTGCAAGATACTACCCGTCAAAGAGTAAAGCAGTTGCATTTGACCAACTTATCTGATAAGGTTGAGAGTATATCCGCTTTTACTCAGCCTTTCCAGATAGACCGGTTAGATGACTACCTGAAGCTTAGAGCTTCTGCCGAAGGTGAATTAAGGCGGAAACAAAAGTCATATTCAGAATCTTACCAGCTAGTATTGGCCAAAGAGGAGTTGGCCATTGAAACACTAGGAAAACTGCTGGGCCAGTTTAACCTTTCGATCTACAGCATTGATTTTGAAAACCAACCCATTATCTACTTTCATGAATACAGAATAAATGGAGAAGACATGTCTGCTGTATTTGAGTTGGATAGGGAAAATAACCGCGTAATCTCATTTAAGGAGGTTAGTTAACAGCTACTGGTGATCAGTTACCAGCTCCCTGACTATTCCCTGATAACAGATAACTTGTACCATTAAGAACCAACTCATCGTTAACATACAATGCGTTTACTTGCTAACATCATTTGGATAATATTTGGCGGCTGGATGATTGCACTGGAGTATATCATTGGAGGTATTGCTCTTTGCATGACCATTGTGGGTATTCCTTTTGGCATTCAGTGTTTTAAACTGGCCATTCTCGGCTTTGCGCCTTTTGGTCAGGAAGTAAAGCCCGGCTCAGCTACTGGCGGATGTCTCTTTCTGCCACTCAACATTATCTGGATAATATTTGGAGGCTTTTGGATATTCCTCACTCACCTCTTTTGGGGTCTTGTCTTCTGCATCACCATTATTGGTATTCCCTTCGGCCTACAGCACTTTAAGCTCGCAGGTTTAGCCTTTGCCCCGTTTGGGAGGGGGATTTAGGTTTAGTTATTTTTTACCTAAATTAAGATTCATACTTCTCAGAAACACACATGAAAAAGTCTAGTCAATACTCTCTAGAATTGAATTTTAGAGTCAATCGAATATTTTCCCGCAAAAAGGAAAATCCGCAGGCAGATACCTGTGCTTTTGAGAAGAAGATAAACCAAATGGTTTATGAGTTATATGGATTGAGTGGGGTGGAAATCACTTATGGCGATTAGCGAACACATATTGAAAAATAAACAATTGCGTGAGCAAATTAAGGTTGTGAAAGGTGAGAATTGATAGATTTTGTATCAGTTTATATCAAAATTCGGGACTTTTCGTATATATTTGTATTAACATGCTTACCCCGCTTCCCATTCGAACAGCGCGCTCAGGGTAAGCTTTTTGCGTTTATAGGCACACACATGCAATACGATAAACCAGCTCTTTCATACCAAGAACAATTAGCACTATTGAAAAATAGAGGCTTAGTTATTGCCAATGAAGAGAGGGCGATCCACCTGTTAAAGTTTATCAGCTACTACCGACTAAGTGGATATTGGTATCCAATGCTTGAAGAACCCAAAACCGAGCATTTGTTCAAAGAGGGTTCTAAGTTTCAAGATGCGTTTAATCTTTATTGTTTTGATCGTGAACTTAGACAACTCATCGGTTCGCAACTTGAGAAGATTGAAATAGCAGTCAGGGCTACTCTAATATACAACTTATCCCATGATCATAATCCTTTCTGGTTTGAAGACCAGACACTTTTTAGCAAGAAAGTAAGCCATGCTAGAACACTGACAAAAATCGAGGGGGAGTTTAAAAGAAGTGATGAAGATTTTATAAAAAAGTTTAAAAGAAACTATAAGAACGAATTTCCTCCTAGCTGGATGGCTTTAGAAGTTTGTTCCTTTGGTTCTTTGTCTAAACTCTATGAAAACCTCAAACCTGGAAGATCAAAAAGAGAAATAGCTTCAATATATGGACTGAGTGATGAAGTCTTTGGCAAATGGCTGCATGTAATGGTCTACTTAAGAAACTTGATTGCACATCACAGTCGCTGTTGGAATAAAATATTGAGTATTCAACCAATAAAGCCAAGAACAACAGAGTTACAATGGCTAATTAATGAAGCTCCAAACAATAGAATTTATTTTAGCTTATCTATTATTCTCTACCTGCTTCAAACTGTAAACCCCAATCAGTCTTTTTCCAGAAAAATTAGACTTCTGATAGAAAAATACCCTGACACCAATATAAGAGACATGGGGTTTCCAGAGAATTGGCAGGATGAACCCCTATGGAATTAAAAAGCCAACCCATCTCTGAGTTGGCTTGAGTCTTAAATACCCCTCTGGCTTTCAGCCACCCCCCACTAAACAAGGGGAGGAATTAGTTCTATTTTATCCAAAGAAATACGGATACTTACCTTTGGCGATCATGGTATTGGCTACTTGTCTGCGGAGCTCTTTAACGTTCACCAAGTCCATTTTAGTGAATCGCTTAAGACCCATTAGCATTACTTTTTGCTCATCGCCTTTGGTGAATGAGCCTATGGCTTCTTTAGCAGCTGCTATTACTCTATCAACAGCACCAGCCATATAGATCTGAGTCATGGCTATCTGATCCGTACATGCTTCCTCACCTTTTTGGCTCACCAGCTTTTCAGTTCTTAGCATAGCCGACTCACAAGCGTAAACCTCAATTAAAATATCGGCAAGGTTCATCATTACCTCCTGCTCGTCTTCAATCTTGTCTTGCAGTGCCATAGCAGCTTTTCCGCCTACCATCAAGAATACCTTTTTCAAGTTCTTAATCACTTCTTTTTCACCGGCAAAAAGTACTGATTTATCGATGGTGGAGAATGTAGGCACAGAGGTCAGTTCCTTAGAAACTTCCATGGCTGGGCCATAAATATCTACCTCGCCCTTCATTGCGCGCTTCAACAACATGCCTACCATAAGCATTCGGTTGATCTCGTTGGTTCCTTCATAGATCCGGGCAATACGAGCGTCACGATAAGCCCTCTCCATGGGGGCATCGGCCGAGTAGCCCATTCCGCCATATATCTGCACACCTTGATCCACCACATAGTCTAACACTTCCGAGCCATGGATTTTTGCTATTGCACATTCAATGGCAAACTGCTCCACTCCTTTTAGTTTGGCTTTTGCATCGTCCATGCCACCAGCAACCAGATCGTTGATTTTGTCTTCAATGTTTTGTCCGGCACGGTAGCACAAAGACTCTGCTACATAAGTTTTCGTAGCCATTTCGGCCAGCTTACCTTTAATGGCGCCAAAGCTGGATATAGAAACCCCAAATTGCTTGCGCTCATTGGCATAGTTGGTGGCCTGAGATATAACCGTTCGGCAACCCCCCAATACTCCGGCTCCTAGTTTTACACGGCCAATGTTCAAAATATTAACAGCAATCTTGAAACCGTTGCCTCGCTCAGAGAGCATGTTTTCTACGGGAACAGGACAATCGTTGAAAAATACCTGGCGTGTGGAAGAACCTTTGATACCAAGCTTTTTCTCCTCTTCGTTCATGGTGATTCCGCCAAAACTCTTTTCGACAATAAATGCGGTGAGATTCTTGTCGTCTTCAACCTTAGCGAACACGATAAAAATATCTGCAAAACCGGCATTGGAGATCCACATCTTCTGTCCGGTAATGTTGTAGTGACTTCCGTCTTCAGAAAGTACAGCTTTGGTTTTACCGCTGTTCGCATCAGAACCTGCATCGGGTTCTGTCAAGCAATAGCAGGCAGCCCATTCACCGGTAGCCAATTTTGGCAGATATTTCTTCTTTTGCTCTTCGTTTCCATAGTAAAGAATAGGCAGAGTGCCTATACCTGTATGAGCCCCGTATGTGGTGGAAAATGAACCGGCCGCTCCAATAATATCGGCAATGAGCATGGAGGTGTTGAAGCTCATACCCATGCCGTTATACTGTTCTGGTACCGAAATTCCCAAAAGACCAAGATCTCCAGCTTTTTTGAAGATGCCTGGTACCAAATCCGGGTCTTTCATGGAGTCTATTTCATCGGCCTTGGGTGAAATTTCAGTATCTATAAAGTCCTGGCATGCTTGCGCCATCATCTTCTGTTCCTCAGAAAACTCTTCCGGAATAAAGACTTCGTTTGCTTCTGTTTCTCTGACGATGAACTCACCGCCTTTGATTGATTTCTTATCTACTGCGACTGACATTTTGGTAGGTATTTTAGTACATAGTATTGAGTATTGAGACAGATTCGACTACCGAATTGATTTCTTCAGACTATAAATCATTCGCTGCAAACCGAGATAACCTGTTTCCAATTCCTCAAATGTTTGATCTTTTATAAAATTCAACTTGTTAGCGATAATTAACTGAGTATCCAGTTCACAAGAAGAGCCATAAGCTATCCCATGAAACTGATTGAATTCCCCATCTGTATTTCGCCCAGCTCCCTCTGCAATATTGGAAGCGATGGAAACAGCGCTTCTTCTTATTTGAGAGGTCAATCCGTATTTTTCCTCTGGAGGCAATGCCTTTGTCTGTTTGTAAACTTCAACTGCAAAGTCTACCGACTGCTGCCAAACCTTTAATTCTCTGTAGTTGTGCATAGTGTTATTGTTTTTGATGAACTAGTCTCAATACCAGCTACCCAGTACTAGCTACTAATTCAAGAATTCATAAATCCCTGCCACACCCTGGCCACCACCAACACAAGCGGTAACCATACCGTATTTGGCATTGCCTCTTCTCCTCATTTCGTTGAAGAGCTGAACGGACAACTTGGCACCAGAGCAGCCCAACGGATGACCCAGAGCTATTGCACCACCATTTACGTTTAGCTTACTTCGGTCTAGGTCTAGTTCTTTTATTACTGCCAATGACTGCGCTGCGAAAGCTTCGTTTAGTTCGATTAGGTCAAGGTCTGACTGCTTCAACCCTGCTTGCTTCAATGCTTTCGGCACCGCCTCAACAGGACCAATTCCCATAATACGGGGATGTACTCCTACGGCTGTGTAGCTGACCATTCGAGCTATGGGCTCCAAGTTCAGTTCTTTAACCATTCGCTCAGACATTACCATCACAAACGATGCTCCATCAGACACCGGGGAGGAGTTTCCGGCTGTTACCTGGCCTCCTTGCGCGAAAACGGGTTTTAAACCTCCCAGTACATCCAGAGAAGTATCGGCTCGTGGCCCCTCATCTTCATCTACCGTGTACGTTTTCTCAGCCATTTTTCCCGATCCATCTACAAACTTTTCGGTCACTTTAATAGGTACAATTTCATCAGTAAACTTACCGGCCTGCTGGGCTGCAATGGCTTTTTGATGTGACTCTAGAGCAAACTGGTCGGCTTCATCGCGACTTATCTTGTACTCTTTTGCTACTTGCTCTGCCGTAAGCCCCATACTGAGGTAGTAGTCTTGATACTCGGTGGCCAGCTTGTAATTAAGGGCTGTTTTATAACCCATTACTGGCACCATACTCATAGACTCAGTGCCTCCGGCAATAATACAATCGGCAGTACCTGAGTGTATTCTGGCCGATGCCAAAGCAATAGCTTCTAAACCTGAACCACAGTAACGGTTTACAACCATACCCGGAACCTGAATGGGTAAGGCAAGTAAGGAAATCATCCTCCCCATTTGCATACCCTGTTCTGCTTCGGGCACGGCATTACCCACTATTAAATCATCGACCCGGGTGGCATCGAAGTCTTTAATTTGCGAGACCAAGTGCTTAATCACATCTGCAGCCATATCATCGGGGCGAACGCTCTTTAAAACGCTTCGCTTACCACGACCTACTGCTGTTCTATATCCTGCAACTATATAAGCATCCATATTTTTAGATTTAAGATGTCGGACATTTAGATGTTCGACTAGTTGTTTCTTAGTTTTTTAATTAATGGAACAATCATTCTTACTATCTCAGATAATTCAGAAGTGAATTGACCTAAAGTATCTTCAGACGAATTGCCCAAATCGCATAAAACAATCTGTTGACTTTCAGTCCTATGGGCTGAACCTAATGACATATTTAGAAATCTGGAAAAATCAATATCTGATCCTCTACCAGAACCTACAGCTATTGAAGACATCCCTGAAACAGCACTATACTCCATTTGAGAACTCAAATTGTATTTCTCAGAATTAGGACATTCAGTAGTCAACAAGTACACCTGCTTTACAAGCACCCTTGTTCTCTGCCAAACTCTTAACTCTTTGAAATTTTGCATAGCTCTTTATCTGATGTTTGAATACTGAAGCCTAATTGCGTAACGGTTTACCTTTGAATAAAATACTATGAATTCTTTCCAGGGTCTTTGGCTCGGCCGTCAATTCGACAAACATTTGCCGCTCCAAATCGAGCAGGTATTGTTCCGATACTTCTTGAGGAGAGGTAAGGTCACCGCCACACATTATCCAGGCTAGTTTTTTGGCAATCTTAGCATCGTGTTCTGAAATATAATTTCCCAGCAACATGCCATTGATTCCTGCTTCGAAAAGAGCCAGCCCTACTCTTCCATGTACTTTAATGTCTTTGCGCTCAACCGGCTGGGTATAGCCCGCTGCGTGCAGCTCAAGCACTTTTGCTTTTGCATCGGTGAGCAAGCGCGATCGATTGATGGTGATTCCATCTTGCGGACGAAGAATATTCATGGCCAGAGCCTCGTGAGCCGATGTGGCTACTTTGGCTGTGGCAATGTTCATGAATGCCTCTTGCAGTCGATTCAGCTCGGGGTCTCCGTCTTTAAGCGAATCGGACACGCGAAGGGTTAGCTCCTTTGTACCTCCACCACCAGGAATAAGGCCAACTCCCACTTCAACCAAGCCAATATAGGTTTCAGCATGTGCCTGAATTGCATCACAATGCAAAGAAAGCTCGCAGCCTCCTCCAAGGGTAAGGCCGGCAGGAGCGGCAACCACAGGAACAGAAGAGAACTTAGCTCTCTTCATGGTGTTTTGGAACTGAGCAACCATCAGGTTCACTTCATCAAACTCCTGATCGCCAGCAAACATAAAGAGCATGGCCAGATTGGCTCCGGCAGAGAAATTATCGCCTTCATTTCCTATGACCAGACCTTTATACTCTTTTTCGGCCATTGAAATTGCCGTTTCGATTCCTTCTATAACTTCTTGGCCAATGGCGTTCATTTTGGTGTGGAATTCGAGGCATAAAACCCCGTCTCCTATATCGAATAGCGATGCACCAGCATTGCCCCATACCTTGTGGGTTTCCCTAATGTTTTCGAGAATAACGAGGTCTTCTGTACCTGGAATAGTTTTGTAAGACTTAGATGGAATGTCATAATACTTCTTGATCCCATTTTCAATCTTGTAGAAGGAGTCGTTACCTGCCTCAATCATTTCATATACCCAAGAAGCCGGTTTCATGTCCATGACCTCCATTTGCTCAAGCACCTTTTTGGTGCCGAGTAGATCCCAGGTATCGAAAGGACCCATTTTCCATGCAAAGCCTGCACATACGGCCTGATCTATACGGTAGAGTTCATCAGAAATTTCAGGAATGCGATAGGTGATATATCTGAAAGTATCGAAGAAGGTTCGTCTATAGAACTCACCGGCTTTATCATCAAAGTTTACCAGTGTAACAATTCGTTTCTTCAAATCTTCCTCTTCTTTTACTGCCTCTAGTGCCTTGAAGTTCGCCCGCGTTCTTGGCCCATATTCAAAAGTTTTGAGGTCGAGCTCCAGAATTTCTTTATTGCCGTCTTTATCCTTAGTTTTCTTAAAATAGCCTTGGCCCGATTTATCTCCGAACCAACCTCTGTCGTGAACTTCTTTTACTATGTTGGGAAGCTTAAATGTATCTTTAGATTCATCGGCAGGCAGTCCACTATATAGGTTATTGGCTACTTTTACTGTGGTGTCAAGACCAACAACATCCATGGTACGGAAGGTAGCAGACTTGGCTCTGCCTATTAAAGGGCCGGTCATGCGATCTACTTCGCCAACCGTAAGGCCCATATCCTCAATAGTGTGCATAGCCGACATAATGGCGTAAATACCAATACGGTTGGCTATAAATGCAGGGGTGTCTTTACAGAGTACTGTTTCTTTGCCCAGATATAAGTCGCCATAGTGCATTAGAAAGTCTATTACCTCACTATCCGTTTCCGGACCGGGAATAATTTCGAGCAAACGGAGATACCTAGGGGGATTAAAGAAATGTGTGCCGCAAAAGTGTTTTTTGAAATCATCGCTTCGCCCTTCGCACATCATGTGCATGGGTATTCCTGAGGTATTGGAGGTAATGAGCGTACCAGGTTTTCTGAATTTTTCCACTTGCTCAAAAACTGTCTGCTTTACATCCAATCGCTCAACGACCACCTCAATGATCCAATCCACATCTTTTATCTTTGGCATGTCATCTTCGAAATTTCCGGTGCTAATAAGGCTCGAAAATTTCTGGTCATAGATTGGCGATGGCTTGGATTTAAGGGCAAATGCCAAAGAGTCGTTCACAATTTTATTGCGAGCATTTTTGTCTTTCTTTTCTTGATCGGACAATTCTCGCGGAACGATATCTAATAAGAGCACTTGAACCCCAATGTTGGCAAAATGACAGGCTATTCGGGAACCCATTACTCCTGAACCCAGCACTGCAACTTTTTTAATAGCTCTTTTCATCAGTTATAAGTTTTACTTCTAAGTGTGAGCATCCTGAAAGAAAGTATTTCTTCTTTTTGAGAATGCGTTTTATTGAAATATGCTTTTTGATTCTACTATCTGATTAATCTTGGCAATCACCTCAAAAAAGGCCTCCAGCTTTTCTGGAGCAATCGATTGCCTTACGGCTTCATTAAAACAAATGACCGTTTCCTTTGAAATTCTACGCTTTTCCTTTCCTAAATCGGTAAGAAAAATTCGTACAGAGCGTCCGTCATCCGGATCCTTCTGCTTGTAAATAACCCCCATCTCTTCCATGGATTTAAGCATGCGCGTTAAGCTTCTGCTTTCAAGACCCATGAGAGGAGCAATTTTAGTTGCGGGAGTCCCTTTTACCGGGTCAATATTTAAGACCACAAAGGCTTGCGATGTGGTGCTATTATGCTTGGCGGCTTCTTGATTGTACATTCGGTAAATCGCGTGCCAACAAGTTTTTATATGGTGATCTACTGTTTCTTCTCTCTTCATATTCTCCTTGAAGGGTTACGAAGTTAGAAAAAATTTGTTATGCATGCATACTATTTTTTCTGAAGAAGCCGATTTTCTTTATCAGACTTGTGGGTATGACGGGGTTAGTTGAGTCGCTCCACCAGATAAATTGTAGTAAGTGTGGAGCTGATAATGGCGGCCAGTGTTCCGAAATTCTCGAGAAACTTGCCCGGTTCTCTCTCCTTTTTGGGTGGTTTGGCCGAAACGGTAATGATGCTTCCGTCAAGAACTTTAGGGTTGCTCAGCCATCCCACTTTTCTAGTAAACCCATTAGCGGAGGTTATATAGATCTTGTGTGCATTCTTTGTTCTACCGCCTGCGTTTCTGATATATGCCTTTACTCCCTGGTTGAGATGGTATTTTTGAAGGGATGGGTTGGCTACTTCTCCTTCTACTTTCACGGTATAAAACGACTCTGGAATATAAATACTATCATTGGGTTGAAGTACAATATTGAATGCTTCATTTTGTTTGGTCATCAGGTCATCTATAGAAAGGGCAAGTTGTTTACCATCTCTGTAGAACTTTGCACCGGGCAAATAGGCATTTGGTGATATACCACCGGCTCGGGTGATTACCTCCTTGAGTGTTTCTTCTTTACTTCTCAGAAAGTAGTTTCCCGGAAACTTTATCTCACCGCTCAACTTTACTTCTCTGGACTCCGAAGAACCCGGAATGAGGTCTACTGTAATATTATCGTTGTGCTGTAAAATGTAAGATCCGTTTGGTTTAGTAGTTGCTCCCAACAGATAGTCCATGTTTGTGGGTACTCTTCGCACCTGAGCGATCATATTGCCTGAAAAATCAAAATTTTCGCGGCTCACCGTCACCGAATCTCTAAATGCTGTACGGACAAAACCGCCTGCCTGAAGGATCAGATCTTCAACCGTCATATCGTCTGTTAGCGCATAGCGACCTGCGTTCTTAACGGCTCCTCGAATGGTAACGTAGCTGTCGAGCACCTCATTGATATCTCGACTGTACAGAATTACCCGATCTCTGGGCTTTAACACTGCATTGAATTTTTTATCTAAAACCTCATCAAGATTAAATGGTATCACCTGATACTCTGTCTTTCCTTCCTGATAGCGCAACAAATCTGCTCGGCTGGTAAGAATTCGATTTTTATACTCAAGGTCTTCTACATTGGCAGACATGAAAATGAGATCATAAAGTGAAAGGTTCTCTCTCCATAGAACGGTTTTCGGTTTGGATAAGAAGCCTTCTATAGAAACGGTTTCCAGTGTTTTGAGCTCCTGGGTATTGTATACTTTCAGCGAGTCATCGGGTTGAAGCTGGAAGTTGGGTTGTGAGCCTTCGCCTAACACCTCAGTAAGGTTTAAAGAAAGGAACCTGAGTTCTCCGCTACGATCGCGCCTGAAGAGATCTACTTTTTCGAAATAGGTATTGGGTCTTAGCCCACCAGCCGTTCCAATAAGATCTGCCACAGACATTCCTTCTGTATACTGATAGTCTCCCGGCCTGAATACGGATCCGGCAATGGTTACCATGTTGTCAAACTTATCCAGCACTTTATCGAAGAGTATCTGGTCACCATCCTGCAACCTGAAATTCACACCTTCCAAGAGCAAGTCATTATAATTGATTGTAATAATTTCCCGATCGAAAGAGTTGTCTTTTGAACGGCCTAGCAAAGGCCTTATTCGCTTAATAGTTACGGACTGTGTGTGGGCTGTAGGTTTTAAACCACCGGCAAAGCCAATTAGGTCTATGAGTCCTTCATTGCCCTTGAGCTCATAGATTCCTTCACGATTTACCTCTCCCTCAATTGAAATGGCATTCATTCTACTCTGAATGAATATAACATCGTTACTCATTAGGCGAATATCTTCCGAAACAGTCCCTTTTATGAGGTAGTCATAGAGGTCTATGGTAGAAATGAACCTATTGTTTCTAAAAACTTTTACTTCTCTCAACGAGCCGGTGGTTTTAATACCACCGGAGGCATAAATGGAGTTGAGTGTAGTGGCAAATGAGTTGATCATTAATGAGCCGGGATTCTTTGATTCGCCCATTACCATTACCCGAATGGGTCTTAGTTTGGTGAGTGAAACATCAAGAAATATGGCAGGTGGAGATTTCACCAGACCGGAATAAAACCTGGAAAGGTATTGCTTTAGTCGTTCATGGAGACTCTGGTATGTAACTCCAGATACGAACACCTGACCCACGTTAGGTATAAACAGGTTTCCATTAATATCTACTTTCCCCTCGAATTGAAACTCTGCCTCGCCCCATAAATAAACTCTCAGTTCATCGCCCGGACCTATAATGTAGCCAGGATCTATGTTTCCCACCAGGGCTTGCTGGTTGGCATAAGGGTTATTTGTAAAAATATCGTAGCCGAAATAGGGTAAGCCTTGAGGTTCTTTAATTTTAAGCGTGTCTTGAGGAATAATTTGATTGGCCTCATCGGTAAGTTCTGTAGTATAGTCAACCGTATCCAAGGTTATGCTGGTCACCGGTTCTAAGGCTTCTTCCTGATTGGCTTTGGCTAGAATGTATTTTTTGAGGTATTCATCGTAATTGATTCCGTAAAGTCTGGCTTGTCGTCTTGCATCGGCTTCGGTCATTCCTCGTTTTCTCAGTTCAGCCTGAACTTCTTCATAGGTATTTATACCTCGCTTTTCCAGTTCATTCTTAATCTGCTGCTCGGTTTGAGACTTGGCATCGATGGAGAATAAAAGGCAAAAAATAACGATAGCGATATGTAGCCGCTTCATTGGCATGAATGATAAACTGTTTGGTTGAAGGGTACCTGAAAAAATCAGGGTATGTAAGATAGCAAAACTTATTTAAGTCAACCCAACGACAAAATAGAATTAATAAAAGAATAATTGAAGATTAGAGAGATTCTACATTGAAGTCAGCCCCTTTTCCAAAGCTTATCAACGTGTAAAGCCTGTATTTTTCTAGCGTATTTATATCCTTCAACAGACAGTCTCCGTCTGCCATTATTTCCAGTATTTCAAATTCATATTGCTCCCCAAAATTGGTCAATTTGAATTTTTTGCCTACTCTGAGGTTATTGAATGAATATGCCACTCTGGTATCTTAATTGTTAAAATCGCCTCGAAGCGTTCTAAATCGATTCCTCGCTTCGGCCACATAGATACTGCCTTTGAATCTGGTGAGCAAGTCATTGTACACTTTCATAGCCTCATCACTTTTTTTCAGGTCTTCTTCTAAAATCACGCCCGTAAGATATAGGGCATCATCGGCTAGTATATCGTAAGAGTATTTTTCATTAATGAGTCGGAGGGCATTTAAGGCTTGCTCAAATTCACCTAACTGTCTAAGCGTTTGAGCTTTAAGCATCAACACCTCATCGGTTATCGAATGCCTGTCATATTTAGCCAGCATGGAGTCCATAGCTGCCAAAGCTTCCGTTCTCTGGTTTTGAAAGATCATTAGTTCCACATTGGCATAATCTTGCATCACCACATCGGTAGAATCAAAAACGGTATTGTTTTTAATAAGTATGCTGAGATCTAATGCATCGTTGGCAATTTCTCTGGAAGTGGCTAGCTTGAGTATATCTAAATGGCTTTGAGCGAGTTCGAATTCCCCTTTGAAGTATGATAGCTTGGCACTTTTTAGTTTCGCCATATAGCCAAGGGGTTCGTCTTTGAACATTCGCTCTACCTGACCATACAAGAGGATTGACTCCCATGGCTGTTGATCGAGTAAATAAATATCGGCCAGATCCATTTTTGCCTCAGCCAAAATTCTATGCTTACCAATGGGTTGTTGAACCAGTTCGGTAAGTGTGGCTATTGCTGTGTCAATTTTATTAAGCTGAAAAGCCTGGAGAAGGGCTATTCTACGCTGAGCTTCCAGAGCCGTAAAGAGGTCTTTGGATTCTTCTTTAAAGCTTTGATACTTACCAATAAGTTGCCGTACTCTCATTGTATCTACAGGATACGACTGTTTTATAACTTCTTCTTCTGCAAGTAATGAGTAGCGTTGGGCAAGCCGAAAATTCGGGCTTTCTTTGAAATCGGCAATGATATACTCAAATGCTTTAGCAGCATTTTTATAGTCTTTGTTCTCATAGGCAATTATGCCCACATTCAAAATGTTATGGGCACGATTGTCCAATCTTCTGTCTAAGGCCCTGGCTTGCCGCAGAGCGGCCGAAAAATTTTTTTGCTGAAGGTGAGTCCAGATTAACAATTCATTGTACACTGGGTTTCCTGCTTCTTCCTGAATTAACTCATAAAGTACTCCTTCCAACAAATCCATGTCTTCAGGTTCTTCCAAATACCGCTGAAGAGAGTTTTTCACAAATCCCACACTGGTGGGTTGAGTTTTAGAAAAATGAAGGTACTCTCGTATCATTTTCTCTTTCTCACCCATCACCCTGTATACCGTTGCCAAATCAAGAGCAAACATGTCGCTATCTCCAAATACCTTTCTGCCTACTTCATAGGTTTTAATGGCTTTTTCTCTAAAATCTTTCTGAAAAAGCATTTGTGCGAGTATTCGAATATTGTTTCGTTTTTGTCGTTCATCGCTGTCCTTTGCAATTTCCTCTATTAGTTGATCCAGGTGTTTGTCGGCCTGATCTTCTAATTTCATGGTCCGATATAGTACCGCCATGTCTACTTCATAGTTAAAATCATTGGGCAGTTGCCTGATGGCATACTTGAGGTATTTCTCGGCTTCATCGAAAGACTTTTCGGAAAGGAGTAGATTGAAATAGCTATCGTGGATAAGCGGTAAAATCTGACGGTTACGAGCCAGCTTTTCAAATTCAGCTTTTGCTTTTTCCACCTCGCCTTGCTGCAAATATTCTTCGGCCAATTGTATGGGGTTGGTAGACTGAGCAAATAGGGCTGCAGCAAAGCCAAGTGCGACTAGGGTGGTAAGTCCGAAACGTCTGGGGTTTATCAACACTTTCAACATGCCTTATATATTAAATTAAATATTAAATAATTTTTTATCATTTCTATTAGGGCTGTGTAAAAGTGGATAAGTGAGTTATCCATGTGGAAGAAATGAAAAGGTGTATGAAACGTTGATGAGTTCATGGTTATTCACACAAGCAGCTTTTTTAAGTTACTGATAGATAACATCTTATTGCTAACTGTTGATAACGTAGGCATTTTGTGGATATTGAGCATTAACTCTGAGGGATGTGAATGAGTTATGGATATTATGTGAATGGAGACTGTTGATATCTCTTTTGGGTACTGATTGGCGACTTGTTGGGGATAGTGAGTGAGGAATCCACAGACTTATCCATAGTTATTCACAACTAAAAGTTGATGTTAGTATCGGTTGTTGCCCAGTTTTTTCGGACTTCTATTACTTTGGTTTGGTAGTAATTGTCGTAATAGAAATGAACGGGTTCAGGTGGGGTATTGGTGAGTAAATTACCAATATCGAAAAGTCCGTTGCCATTCACATCTTCAATAACTCGTATCATGTATCGTCCGGGAGGTAATTGTGTGAAGCTGTAATTTTTGTTGTAGCTCTGCTTAAGTATTTTTAGTGTGGTGGCATTCAGGAGCTGTACAATGATGTTTGGTTTGTTTGTTAGGACCTGACCTGAGATTGATGCCAATTCTGATTCGGGTATAAACTTGAACGTTTGAGTGTATTGTTTGGAGGTATCTTGGTCTATGGATATGAAACTCCCTTTGCCTGCTGCAAATTTTAATTCGGGGTTGGTGTTACTCATATAATCACTTAGAGTAAGGTTGGTATACAGTTCCGTCTTGTACGGGTTGAATTGAAAATCTTGGCTGTTGAGGGGAATGGTTCTAGTAGAATCTAGTTGAAGGATAAGACTATCAGCACGCAATTCCAAAATAGGTTTGCTAAACGCAAGAGTTAGCTGAGTGCCTTTTACTACATTGGGTTTTTCCGGAACAGTGTTAACGGAGAAGGCTGTCTTTTCGAGTTTTGACTGTGTGAAGTATAGCTTCACAGTATCGCGTAGAGTATTGTTGAGGGAGTCTTTTGCGGTATATATAAGAGGTATTGTATCGTTAAAATTCTGTTCGTACCGATAGAATCTTATTTTCTCGGGCCCTTGGGGCTGATAGTAAAAGTTGTCGTCATTCTCTATGCGGAAGTCCGTAATAGGTTTACTGAAAGTAATATCGAAATAGCTGGCATAGTGCCTGGCAGAGAGTCTGCGGAGGTCGGAGGTATTCAGGTTTTGGACCGTAAAATTTATATTTTCTAAAGGACTTTGGAGATTTAGCGTGTCAGGAAAAAAACCGTATCGTTCGTTTTTTGAATCTG
The DNA here is from genome assembly GCF_002336325.1 of Roseivirga sp. UBA1976. Taxonomy (NCBI): domain Bacteria; kingdom Pseudomonadati; phylum Bacteroidota; class Cytophagia; order Cytophagales; family Roseivirgaceae; genus Roseivirga; species Roseivirga sp. UBA1976. Next base: position 52,250 of record NZ_DDDQ01000052.1, read on the forward strand.
CCTTATTATTGTTGTTTTTATCATTGGTGGCATATATACGGTATTTACCTGAGGGCAGATTATTGAAGGTGTAGTTGCCTGTGGAATCAGTGAGTGCAAAATAAGAGGCCACACCATTCAATATATTGGTGGTATCTGAGGAAGGAAAAAGCGAAACAAGAGCGTTTTCCATGGGTTCCTGCGTGTATAGGTATTTAATGTTTCCACTTATGCTGAGAGAGTCAATATAATCTCCGGTGCTGAAACTGATGTTTAGATTGTCTACGGGGTTGTTGTTGGTAATGTCTTTTATGGTCTTACCAAAAGAGATAGAGTATGTGGTATTGTCTTTAAAGGGTTCAAAGAAATAAAGCTCTACCTCGTTTTTCTTTACCCTTGCCCTGAAGCTGCCGGTTATTCTGGGGGTTATTATTAAATCAGATTCTATGTTTTGTGTAGTTACCCACTCATCAAAGGTTAGAAGTATGGTTTGTCCTTTAAACTGTGTTTGCCCGGTAGTTGGAGTGGAGGAAATGAGCTTGGGTGGTGTGTGATCTTCTGGTCCTCCTGAGGGAGTACTCACGTTGGCACATCCAAAAACTGCAATGGCTATGATAAATAGGACTATACCTCTCATTTACTCAAAATGTAGATTAAACTGCTATATTCTTTGTTTCGTTTGGCCTTTTGGTTGGATATAAATCCTTGTACCGCGGCCGGTACTATGGGGAACTTGCTTCCTTTATATTTTTCGCTCAACAAGCTCACATAGTAGCTATCGAAATACAACGGGTGGGTGGCTACAATATTTAAACCAAACTTTTTGGCTAGATGAGTAATACTTTTTTGGGAGAAATGATACAAATGTCTGGGTACGTCATAGCCTGCCCAAAATTGTTCATAGTGTTGGGCATCGTAGCTTTTATAATTGGGGAGGGCAAGAATCAGGATACCATTTCTATCGAGCAAAGTGCATAGTTGCTCCAAGGTTTCATTCAGTGAATGCACATGTTCTAATACATGAAAAAGGGAAATACAATTGAAACAATCCTCGATTTGATTTAGCTCTTTAACCGGCAGGTCCCTGCTTGTGCTAATCTTTCTGGCTTGCTCATCCGGTTCTACTCCTGTTACCTCCCACCCCTTTTGGCTCATGTGTTGAAGGAATGAACCCACACCACAGCCATAGTCAAGTAGCTTTCCTTTAAAAGAGTATTTCTCTACTATGCGTTGCTTGTATTTTAAGTTTTGTGACTGAATAAGATTGTATAATCTATTGAACAGAGTATTGATTTTATCTCCATGAGATATATAACTACCTGATTTATAGTATTTTATAATTTTGTTCTCTTCTGGTCTTGGATTGGTAAAGAGAGTTTGGCACTGCCTGCAACCCTGCAATTGGAACACCTCTTGGGTACCGAAATGGTCTTTGACCGACTGGTGGTCTTCCAGCGAGTTTGAACCACAAATAAGGCAATCTCTAATTTCTTCCACCGTCTGCTATCTTCCCATATAAACCATTAGTACAGATATGTCGGCTGGTGACACTCCACTTATTCTCGAAGCCTGACCTAATGTAGAAGGTCTAATTTTATTGAGCTTTTCCCTGCCCTCTGCAGAAAGTGCCGGAATCTTGGAGAAATCGATTGACGTAGAAATTTTTAAATCTTCGAGCTCAGCCATTTTTTGAGCCAGTTTCATTTCCTTATCAATGTAGTCTTCGTATTTGATGTGTATGTCTGCCGACTCAATTATTTTCTCATCATACTTGTTGAGGTAGTTGGCATAGTCAGGACCAATTTCTTTAAGGTGATTAATATCAAGCTGGGGTCTCTTAACTAATTTATTCAAAGTAGTGCGGTGTTGAATCCCTGCCGTACCATGTGCTTCTAGCATAGGATTGGCCAGTTCTGGATCTACTTTTTTCTGTTGAAGGTCATTAATGAGCAGGTTGAGTTGCCGTTGTTTTTCACGCATTTGCTCGAAGCGTTTTTCACTAGCCAGGCCTATGTCGTATCCTTTTTTTGTAAGTCTGAGATCCGCGTTGTCTTGGCGTAGTAGAATCCGGTGTTCGGCCCTGCTGGTAAACATTCGGTAAGGTTCATTGGTCCCTTTGTTAATCAGGTCATCTATAAGCACACCTATATATGCCTCAGACCGTGAAAGTATAAATTCCGGCTGCTGAGTGACTTTTTGATGCGCGTTTATACCGGCAATGAGTCCTTGACATGCGGCTTCTTCGTAACCGGTGGTACCGTTGATCTGACCGGCAAAGAAGAGGTTTTCCACGAGTTTAGTTTCAAGAGTCTGGCTCAATTGGGTTGGTGGAAAGAAGTCGTATTCTATGGCATAGCCAGGTCTGAACATTTTGACTTGCTCGAAACCCGGTATTTTGCGAATAGCCTCATACTGCACATCTTCGGGTAGCGAGGTTGAGAATCCGTTGACATAGATTTCAACCGTGTTCCATCCTTCCGGCTCAACAAATATTTGATGTCGATTACGTTCGGCAAAACGGTTGATTTTGTCTTCAATAGATGGACAATATCTTGGACCTAATCCCTGAATACGGCCATTGAACATTGGTGATCGGTCGAAACCTTTTTCTAGTATTTCATGAACTTGAGGGTTGGTATAGGTGATGTAACAGCTTCTTTGTTGTTGCAAAGGACTGGTTTCATCACTAAAAGAGAACTTTTCAGGCTTTTCATCTCCGGCTTGTTCTTCCATCAACTGATAATTGAGCGATCGGCCATCTACACGAGGTGGTGTTCCTGTTTTCATTCGTCCGGCTTCAAAACCGAGGCTTACCAATTGTTCGGTTATGCCTTTAGAGGCTGCTTCACCTGTTCGGCCACCACCAAACTGTTTTTCTCCTATATGTATGATACCGTTGAGAAATGTTCCGGAGGTTAGGATTACAGCTTGGGCTTCAAACTGTATGCCCATCCCTGTGGTAACTCCGGTTACACGATCACCAGACGTGGTGATTCCGGTGACCATTTCCTGCCAAAAGTCTACGTTTGGGTTGCGTTCAAGGGCAAGTCGCCATTCCTCTGCAAATCGCATCCTGTCGTTTTGAGTTCGAGGACTCCACATGGCAGGCCCTTTGGACTTATTGAGCATTCGAAACTGAATCATAGACTTGTCCGAGATTATTCCTGACATGCCACCAAGGGCATCTATTTCACGTACAATCTGACCTTTAGCCACTCCCCCCATTGCCGGGTTACAAGACATTTGGGCAATTGTGTTCATGTTCATGGTTATAACCAGAACCTTAGAACCCATTGTTGCGGCAGCATGTGCTGCTTCACAACCTGCATGACCGGCACCAACTACTATGACATCGTATTTAGGATACATATGCTTTCTATAACCAACTGTTCCACGTGGAACAATAAGTGTATTTGAAGACTTAAAGTTTCACGTGGAACACTAATGTTTTAAATATGAAGCAAAGATAAGCAAGCTTCTTCTCTTTTTCTCATGGCCTGTTTTTGCTCAGGAGTTTTGTCGCCTTGTCCTAATAGGTGGAGTATACCGTGGATCATTACACGGTGTAGTTCTGTGGAGAAATTGGATTGGTGTTGTCTGGCATTATCCTTTACACGATCGATCGATATATATATATCTGAACACAGCCCTGGATCATAGTCGTCTGTGTTGTCAAACGTGATAATGTCTGTGTAGTAGTCATGATTGAGGTATTGCCTATTAATGTTCAGTAAATAGTCATCAGAACAAAAGATGTAGTTGATTTCTTCGATAGCTCGATTTTCCGATTGTACAATGGAATGTATCCACTGACGCAACTTGGTCTTATGCTTAAGGGTGTAAGAAATGTCTTCAGTGAAGAAGTTGATTTCACCTGGCATAGTGTTAGTCGAGATAAAAGGTTAACTCCACTGTACGCCCCTCATCTTTGAATTGAATCTCATCAGCCAGGTTTTTCATTATAAATATTCCCCGGCCTCCTACTTTCTCGAGGTTTTCAGGTGCTGTGGGGTCTGGTAGGTTTTTGTGATCAAAACCAGGGCCTTCATCGGTAATGGAGAAGATTACTTGTCCTTCGAGAAGATTGGCGCTAAGTCGCACATTCTTTGTCTTATCGGTTTTGTTACCATGGAGAATGGCATTATTTACCGATTCTACTACGGCTATCATAATGTTGCCATACACATCGTCTGTGAGATGGTACTTTTCCTTAGCGTTGTCTATAAAACTCTCTACAATACGAATGTTCTCAACGAGAGAGGGTATTTCGATACTTATGTGCTTCATGCAATGAACTCAGTTCTTTTCTTTGATCCGTTTGAAGTATTTATTGGTTTCTTTCTTGTAATATGGATTGAGCTTTGCCGGAATTGTCCTTAATAGTTCAATTTCTTTTTCTTTGGCTTTTAGATATTCGTTGAGTGAAGGTGGAATTGATAGCTCGAAATCGCGCGCTGTTTTGGCCTCACGCTCATCATCTTCTCCCCTCTCTCGCATGGAGTTTTCTGCATCCAGAAGCCTTGTAAGTATCTCTTGCTGACGTTCAATGGTCTCATCAGTGATATTTTTATTGATGAGGTCCCATTCGTTTTGCTCCATTTGTTCAACAAGCTTCTCAATTTTTTCGCCTAATTTATTTCCGTCCATGCCTGTTTCAAAGTTTTCGAGCGCATTTCTTAGTCGTTCCTGCTGAGCAGCCATACGAGCCAGTTCTTCCGATAGCTCTCTGCCACTTTTTCCACTTCCTTTAAGGTCTTTAATTTGTTGGCTTAGCTGTTTTTGAAGTTCCGATAGACCTCCTGGCTGAGGTTTGTTCTTTTGATCTTTGCCCTGGCCATTACTCATTTGACTAGCCATTTGCTGTTGCATCTGCTGCAATACATCATCGAGCAATAAGGCAAGGTTGTTTATGGAGGTCATGGTAAACTGTTGTTTACCGATTACTTCGTTGATGCGTTTCTCCTTGAGTGATTCTATGGCACCATCCATTTGACGATTCATTTCGGAAAGCTCTTTCATTATGAAGGAGGATATCTGAAAAACGCGTTGAGAAAGGGCAACGAGACTGTCTTGAATAATTTGCGAATCATCTTTTAGTTTAAGTTGTTCTTGTCCAAGCTTAACAACTCGAGGGTCGCCCTCTCTTATTTCTTTGAAAGATTCCATTAGCTCTTCCTGGTTAAAGGAAAGGGTAACCAGATTATCTACAAGATCGCGGAGGTTGTCCATATTTTCCATTTGCTGCTCCATTTGCATATTGCTTTGAACAGACTCCAAACTTTGCTTGAGTTGCTGCATCTTCTCGCCTGCCCGTTGCTGCGACTTTACGGCCCGTTGCTGAGGGCTCTGACCATCTTCAGAATTCTTTTCGTCCATCTCCAGGGCATCTTGCGCATCTTGCTGGTCTTGCTGTATTTCCTCTAACTGCTCGCGGGCATCTTTGGGCAGATCGTCCGGATTTTTACGATTCTTGTTAATCTCATTGAGTTTGTCTATTTGCTCTTTGAGTTTGTCGATGTCTTCTTTTTCTTGCTTCTGTTCCTGGGCCAATTCTTCTTCGGTTTTAGAAGACTCTTCCGTTTCTTTCTGTAGCTGTTGCTGGTCTTGAATGGCTTCGTCAAGCTGCTCCAGTGTTTCATCCAATGTCATTTCAAACTGAAGCTTTTTAAAGAGTTCCAGAGTTCTCTCCAGGTCTTCTTCCAAATTGCCGCTATTTTGCTGCAATTCTTCCATTTTTTCTCTAAACTCCTCAATATCAGACTGTTCTTCTAACAACTGACGTAATTCGTCATAGAGCTTTTTGGTTTCTTCATCGAGCACATTGTTCATGATTTCCTGAAGCTGCTCCATTTTTTGCTTTATCTCTTCACTTTGAGGATTGAATTGATCGAGTTTTTGATTATTGAGTCGATTTTCCTTTTTCAGTTCCTCAACTTTATTGGCAAGCTTTTCCTTTTGTTCAAGAATTTCCTGCATTAGCTTTTCGTCTTGCCAATCCATCTCTTTTTTGGTCTTTAACCTTTCGTCAGCTTGCTGAATTTTTCTGTTCAGCTCCTCAGCTTCTTTAAGGGTGTTGTCAATGGATTGTTGAATAGCCTGACTCGACCTTTCTATGTCTTCTTCTAACTCTTCTTTAGATGGAATTTTAAAGGTATAAGCAGCAGATTTAGATGATTTATAGCCATTAACTCCATCATTGTCAGACACTTGCATATAATAAGTAAGCTCAGCTCCGGCCTTTACTTTTGCCGTATCAAGCTTAAAAATATGATAGTAGGATTGATCGAGTGTGGCAGGGTTGAACGATACCTCTTCTGTTTCGAAATTTTCTCCATCGTAGCTATAAAAAAGGGCTAGAGAAGAAAAGCCATAATCATCTTCAATTTTGCCACCTAAGACAATGTTGCGGTAAAGAACAGTGTCTTGATACTGATCCAGTACGATTTCAGGGTTGCGATCTTTAATTACCTCAATCTGAAATTTTAAGGAGTCTTTGTTGGTACTGTGTTCGTTGAAAAGTCTGATAGAGTAAGCTCCTGAAAGCTTAAGCTTATCTTCGGCCACAAACTGCTGCCCTGATTTTTTCTGCGCCTGCAATGTTTTGGAGGCTGACTCAAAAAAGAGATTTACACCATTGGCATTTGCTGCAGAAATGTTCCACGTGGCTATTGTGCCTTCTGGTATGGTGAGGTTTCCTGAGTTTTTAACCGACTCATTGGCTATGCGGGTATAGTCTGGATAATCCAACTCAATGTGGAATAAAGAGATACTAGGTCGGGCAAAGGCTTTTACGGTATAGGTGGGCGATACTACACCTTCTGCTTCAACTACAAAAGATGTATTGTTTTGCAAGCGATTGATTTCATATTCGAACAAGCCGGGACCTGTTTTAATAGTTTTGATTTTTCGGCCGTTAAGCCTTATGAATAAGTCTTGTGGAACGGCTCTTCCCTCTGTCTTCACACGAACGGTAAAGGGTTCGTCTTTATAGCCTGTAAGGGCATCTCGGTCTATAAAAATGTTGAATGGAGCCTCTGGTATAAAATCGCTACTGTAGCTAATGATGCGCGTAGAACTTTCGGTAATGAACTGCGGAACAAAAATGAGCAGTAGTATTAAGACAGTAGCAGGTAAAAAGCTGTATTTGAGATACTTCTTATTGGCCGAAAGATCGATGGCACTGGCGAAAGGGAATTTTTGAATCTGTTGGCTTTTTTGCCGAATGCTCGCCACCAACAGATCACTTTGTTTGTCGCTTAGTTTTTCTAGCTGGATTACATTGAGCAATTTATCGGAAACCTCCGGAAAGAACTTACCAATTTGAATGGCAGCCTCTTCATTGCTCATTTGTTGTTTATGATTGAACATGGACAACAAGTGCCTGAATACCAAGACAATAAATGCTACCAATGCGCCAAACACAAATCCGTAAAAAAGTAGGGCACGGCCTGTTTTTGAGAGGTGTGCAGAAAACTCAATGGTATTAATTAGTAGAAAAGATAGTAACAGAATGCCGATTAGAATAAAACTACCTCTAATGGCTTTATTCTTATAGTATTTTCTCTTGTAATCGTTTAACTGTCTTATCAAGGACTCATTAGAACCCATAAGCATTATGCGTTAGCCTACCTTAATTACGCAAATAGTTTCTAAAGGATTGTAAAACAATTGATAAACAGGCAAATAAACTTTGTGTTTAGTCTATTTCCAGTACAATAGGACAATGGTCTGAATGCTTGGCCTCGGGCATTATATAGGCATTTTTCAATCGATCCTTTAATGGTGAGGTAGCCATATGGTAGTCGATACGCCAGCCTTTGTTGTTGGCCCGGGCATTGGCCCGGTAGCTCCACCAGGAATATTGATGAGGTTCTTGATTAAACACCCGGAAGGTGTCAATGAAGCCTGAATCAACGTATTTGGTTAACCAGGCACGCTCTTCAGGTAAGAAGCCTGATGAATTTTTGTTTGAAACCGGGTTGTGAATGTCTATTTCCTTATGAGCAATGTTGTAATCTCCACTAATAATAAGGTTGGGGATTTGCTTTCTTAAATCGTCAACATAATCTTGAAAGAAGTCGAGCCACTGGTATTTAAAGTCTTGTCGAATATCTCCACTGGTTCCACTGGGCATGTAAACCGACATTACAGAGAAGTCGTTAAAATCGGCTCGAATAACCCTTCCTTCATTATCATAGGTTTCGTTTCCACAGCCATGTTCCACGTGGTTGGGTTTTGTTTTGCTAAGAATTGCAACACCGGAGTAGCCTTTCTTTTCTGCGTTTTCCCAGTACATATAGTAGCCCATTTCTTCATAGAAGTTTTCTACTTGATCTGGCATGGCCTTTAGTTCTTGCAAGCAAAGAATATCCGGGTTGGCTTCTGCGAGCCACTCTTTAAAACCTTTATTAATAGCAGCTCGAATGCCGTTTACGTTGTAGGAGATTATTTTCATGCCTGTATTACTAATTCAAATTCTCTCTCAAAATACTCTAATACATGCATTTTGAGAAGCTTTTCCTGATCCAGCAGATCGAACCGGGGTAATTTTTTAATGAGTTTCCAATGTGGCCAGCCGTCTGCATCGTGGCCTTGCAGCTCATAGTATCCTGAGTAGCTCAGTACTTTGCAAATAGCTATGTGCATAAGGTCTTGCTTTTCCTCTTTGCTGAACTGTGAGGGCCCGCGGCCTAACTCTTGTACCCCAATAAGAAAAAGAACACCATTCAGGTCTTTAGGGCGTTTGCCAATAACTTCTTGTATAGATGCCATTAACTTTGCCCACCTTACATGGAGTTCAAGATCCTTCTTATACATTCTCTTCCGATTGAAGTGCTTCCCAGTATTCTACAGCTCTTCTAAGGTGCGGTATTACAATTGATCCGCCAATTAAGTTGGCAATTGAAAAGGCCTCATACATTTCGGCAGTAGTAATCTTGAGTTCGTGGCATTTTCCCAGATGGTATTTGATGCAATCATCGCAACGAAGCACCATAGAGCAGGCTAAGCCCACAATTTCCTTAGTTTTTACATCCAGTGCTCCCTCAGCGTAGGCGTTGGTGTCCAGATTAAAGAAGCGCTTCAGCACTTTATTGTCGGCCGCCATGATCTTTTCGTTCATTTTGGCTCTGTAGTCATTAAATTCTTGAACTATACTCATATTAATTTGATTAAATTGGATGAATATGAAAATCAGGGAATACTGGAATGATTTTCTTTCTCTCATTTACCCCAATCTGTGTTTGGGATGTGATGATCCACTTCCACAGGGAAGCAAATATATATGTCCTAAGTGTCATTACAACCTGCCCAAGACGAATACTCACGCCTTAGAAAGGCATACTTTTCAGGAAAAGTTCATGGGCTTGGTGCCTTTCAGCCATGTGTTGGTGTATGCTTACTTTATTAAGAATGGTATAATGCAGCACGTATTGCATGCTTTGAAATACAACGACAATCAGGAGATTGGTATAATGTTGGGCCGGTGGTACGGCCATGATTTGCTTCTAGGCGGTTATGCCGATGCTTTTGATGCTATTGTTCCGGTGCCATTGCACCCAAAGAAACAGGAGATAAGAGGGTACAATCAGGCGTATTGCTTTGCGATTGGCCTTTCGGAAGTATTAAAAACTCCGGTGGTTGAACATGGCCTCATTCGCACCAAACATATCGATAGCCAAACCAAGAAAGGCAAAGTGAACCGAATTTTAGATGTTGAAGGAATTTTTGAGGTTCAGGAAATAGATCGGCTGAAGAATAAACGCGTGCTTTTGGTCGATGATGTGCTGACCACAGGTTCGACACTGGTGGCTTGCGCTACACCTCTTCTGGCACTGCCTTGCCAGGCATTAAGTGTGGCCGTTATGGCAGGCGTTAAGTAAACTTAAAGCATGTGGTAATAAAAAAGGCGGTTTCAACAACCGCCTTTAGCAATGCTTTTTCGTATAAGCCTATTTTCTTCCTCCAAACACTTTGCCTACTATGCCATTCGATTGGTCGAGCTGTTGTGTACCAATCGAAATCATGGCACAACGGAAGCCAATGGTGTTGGTGGCTTTGTCTAAATCTAAGTATCTGCGCGTACCTGGAGCCATCCAGTAGGCCACATCTTTCCACGAACCACCTTTATAAACTTTTGCTCTGTCGTTTATCAATGATCTATACTCAAGGCTTTGGTTAGCAGCCACACTGTCTCGGGTTCTTACAGTTTGCCATCCATAATTAGTTTCGGGGTCACTGGTGCCGTCCTTTCTTACAGGGTTCAGGTCATCAAAATCGCCAAACGAAAGAGGTCTGTAGGTGTCGAAAACCCACTCACTCACGTTACCGGCCATATTGAATAAGTTAAAATCGTTAGGCTCTCTGTTGCCCACCGGCTCGGGTATTACGGAAGCATCGTTGTTCACATTTCCGGCAATACCGGCATAGTCACCACGGCCTCTTTTGAAGTTGGCTAGTAATTCGCCTCTCTTTTTACCGTAAGGGTTTCTTACGCCTCGGCCATCCCAAGGGTAAATTCTTCCGTACTCTTCGTTCTCGTCCAGGTAAACCGTTCCTACAGTAGCTTTTGCAGCGTACTCCCACTCGGCTTCATTGGGTAGCCTAAAGTCTGGCAAATAGATACCTCTTTCAATAAATCTTCTTCTGTTTTGTGGCAGGTTAATGTATTCCACAACCTCTTGCTGAAACTCGTCAAAATCGGCTATCTCTATTACCTGACCTTGGCCTGCAGCATTTACAGTACCAATAGGTTGCCCACCAATAGCTAATTGATATTCTCCGGTAGTCTGATCTTTGACCAGAAACTCTTCCAGAAACTCTGCCGGAAGATCATCATAATCCATTTCAAAGATGAGCTTCAGGTTTACAAAGTCTGTTCTCCATTTGCAATAGTCTACAACTTGTCTCCACGATACACCAACAACCGGGTATTTATTAAAACCGGGGTTGCTGTAGTAGTTTTCTGAATACACGTCATTAAAGGAGAAGTCACTGGCCCAAACATCATCGTCTGGTATAATGTCTTCGTAATTCTGTGGGTTGCTTTTGCTGTGAGTAGGCCCTGTATAGTCAGGAATCCATGCCTGAGGAGGGTTGCTCAGGTTCTGATTATCATCATCGTTGGGGTCTAGTATGCTCACGTTCTTGGGAAGAGACAGGGGCTGAGGGTTGTACTGAAACCACACGTATTCCTTCCAGTTGCTATTGGTTACCTCCGTTTCGTCCATAAAGAACGAGTTTACAGTAACCGTACGTTCAATATTGTCTCTGGAGCCATACAAGTCTTGTTCGAAAGACCCAAGTATAGTTCTACCGCCTTGAATGAACACCATTCCCGGAGGGTTAGGTAGTTCTTTGTCGTCATACGGGCGGTAACCCAGAAGATCTTTTTTTGTAGCATACTCCTCGCCTGTTGCAGCACTGATATTGTCTTTTTTGCCGATACCGAGAAGTGAACAGGAACTGGCTGAGCAGAGAACCATTAAACCCAATAGCCCTGCTTTTATCTGACCCACGCTTGTTTTCATTTTAGTATTCTTTTCCTAAGTCTAGGTGAAATTTGAACTTGCTAATATAAACTTATGTGCAAATCTATCACAATCCAGACGGTCAATTCAAAGGGTGAACGCCCGGTTTGCCTATAATATTTTCAAAATTAGCCAGATTTATTGTACAACTGTTTGTTTTATAAGGTCTTTGCTTATTCGTAATGATATAATAATATGCCTGTCTAGAAAAAGGCTGGCGGGCATAATTGTCATTTAATCAGGGCATAAAACCACTCAGTCAATTCGCACGGGGGCTTAGATGTAGATGTATTTTCTTTGAATTATGAATAAGAATAAACTGTATTGGATTCTACAGTTTGGCGGGTGGACGGGTCTCATGCTCACCAGCTTTATGACTATGGCCATGTTTTTGCCATTTGTCACGGCTTTTGGGGTCAATACCATTACCATATTGCTATCGGTTCTCACCAGCCACTTGTACAGAGAGTATGTAAAAAGCAAAAACTGGAAAGAATTAAAGGTGGCTCGCCTGGTACCCAGGGTTTTTCTGGCCAGTATAATTCAGGGTACTATAATGTCTGTTCTTAGTTTGGGTGCGCTCATAGGTGCTCTTCTTTTAATGGCCAAGGTAGACCCCAGCGCCATGGATAAGGTAATGGGTATTCCGGAAATGGAAGGAGTTGATGAGGCTACTTTAGAAAAAATCAGAGCGGCTACTCAAAAAGGCTTTACTAGCAGTAAAATTCTGGTGTTCCTAATTAGTTATGTGGGTAGCTATGCCGTGTATTTCATCAGCTGGTCTGCCCTGTACTTTGCCTACCAGTATTTACAGAAAACCAGGGAGGTAGAAATAGAAAAGTGGAAACTCTCGGCTTCTATTAAAGATGCCGAACTGAACGCCTTAAAAGCGCAGATTAATCCACATTTTATATTCAATAGCCTCAATAATATTCGATCGTTAGTGGTCGAAGACTCTGAAAAGGCCAGAGATTCTATTACCCACCTCTCCGATCTTCTAAGGTTTTCCATTCAATTCGATCAGTACGAAAAGGTATCATTAGAAAAAGAACTGGAGGTAGTAAAAGACTACCTCAACCTGGAAGCCATACAGCTGGAGGAAAGGCTCAAGTACAGGTTCATCATAGACAAACAGTCTAAAGAAACCATGATTCCGCCCATGATAATCCAAACACTGGTGGAAAACGCTATTAAACACTCCATTAATAACTTGCCGAATGGTGGTGAAATAATTGTGGAATCAAAACTGAATCACGAGTTTGTAAATATTTACGTGAAAAACACCGGCCAGCTGAGGCCTCATGCAGCCACAAAGGGCCGAAGAAGAGGCATTGGTATAAGCAACTCAAAAGAAAGACTGCGGCTGTTGTATGGAGAACAGGCCAGCCTGACCATTGAGAATATGAATGAAAATATGGTGTGCGCCACCGTGAAAGTACCGCTAAACTTTACTTAGACTATGAAGACACTGATTATAGACGATTCTCGCCTGGCCAGAAATGAGCTCAAGAGACTGCTCAAAGAATTTGACAACGTGCATATTGTTGGTGAGGCAGCCAATGTAGACGAGGCCATTGAAAAAATAGCCGAACTGAAGCCTGAACTTATTTTTCTCGATATTCAGATGCCCGGCAAAAGTGGGTTCGATTTGCTGGAGGAGCTTGAAGCGGTGCCTGAAGTAATATTCTCTACAGCGTACGATGAGCATGCTCTTAAAGCGTTTGAATACAATGCGCTGGATTACCTGGTGAAGCCTGTAGAAAAACAGCGACTTGCAGGAGCTGTCTCTAAAGTGTTCGATAAGATTAAAAAGAAGCAGAAGGAAGAAGAAAGGGCAGATGATGTACTGACCATTCACGATCAGGTTTTTGTAAAAGATGGTGAGAAGTGTTGGTTTGTGCAGCTATCAGACATTCGTTTGTTTGAGGTGAGTGGCAACTATACCACTGTATATTTTGGCGATAGTAAACCCATGATTACCCGTACACTCAACTATCTGGAGTCGCGCCTGGACGATAAAACATTCTTTAGAGCCAATCGTCAGCAAATCATAAACCTAAAGTGGATTGAGCGAATAGAGCCTTGGTTTAGTGGTAGCCTTCGTATTTATCTGAAAGGAGGAGAAGAAATAGATGTTTCCAGAAGACAAACGCTTAAGTTTAAGGATCTAATGAGCTTTTGATGGCCGTAAAAATAGATTTGCGAAAGGCGGGTTTTGAATTTTTTTCCATTGTGGTGGCCGTTGTATTGGCCATGACCCTCACCGAGTGGCGACAAGATTACCTTAATAAAAAACTTGCCCAACAGTCGCTGCTAAATATTATTGAAGAGGTGCAGGAAAACAGGCGAGAACTTATGGAAGACTCCGCCAAAATTTCCCAGGATATGGCTTTTATAGACCGTTGGCTTCAGGCTCAGAACAATGCTTCTAATGAAGACTTCGGGGTTCATTTTTCATTCTCTTTTTTGAGTAAATCGGCACTTGAGGTGGCCAAAATTAATAATTCGCTTACCTACCTTCCCAATGAAGTAAACATGCAAATCGCAGAAGTCTATGCGGCACAGAACTTCTATTCTGACAATGCGATAAAGCTGTTCGATATTATGGGGGCTATGGGCCGTGCGGAGTCTAAAGAAAACGCAGAAGCCTTTGCAGATAAAGCACGACAGTTGAGGTTTCATCTCGGCCTCATTCATAACACCATTAAGGCATACCTTGGGGAGTCGCAACAGTTTTTGGAGAACCACCGGGCTATTCCAACATCTTAGTGAGCCAGTCTTTGGCTTCATTTACGGTAAGTACCTCATCGATCTTAAGAATAAGGCGGGTTTTATATTCTTTCATTTTGCAGCGCTTAGGGTGTTGCTGAATAAAGGCTATAATCTTACCAAATGTTTCTGACTGGAAGTAGGCCTCTTTATCCGAAGGCATAAAGTGGCATTTCATAGACTCGTTTTTGATAATCACTTTTTCAAAACCAAGTTTTTCGGCTACCCACCGCAACCTAACGGTTTGAATCAGGTCTTGAACCGAGTCAGGTATAGGCCCAAATCTATCTTTTAGATTCTTTATAAATCGCTCGAGTTTTTCTTCAGATTTAATATTATCCAACTTGGCGTACAGACCAATTCTTTCGGTGGTGTTAGATACGTAAGTGTCTGGTATTAGAATTTCAAGGTCGGTTTCAATGGTGCAGTCCTGAGCAACGATTTGGGCTGCCTCTTTCACTAAATCGCCCATAAAAAGGTCGCGGAATTCTGTTTCCTTGAGTTCCTGAACGGCCTCATCGAGAATTTTGTGATACATGTCGAAGCCCAGGTCCGAAATAAAACCGCTTTGTTCGGCTCCCAGTAAGTTACCTGCTCCTCGAATGTCCAGATCTCGCATCGCTACCTTAAAACCATCACCCAAATCGGAAAATTCCTCTAAGGCGCTCAGGCGTTTACGGGCATCGCTGGTCAGACCAATAGTAGGCGGAGTAAGGAGGTAGCAAAAGGCTTTTCGGTTTGAGCGGCCCACTCGTCCCCGCATTTGATGGAGGTCGGAAAGGCCGAACATATGGGCATGGTTGATGATGATGGTGTTGGCATTGGGTATATCCAGTCCTGATTCTATAATGTTGGTAGAAACCAGCACATCATACTCCCCTTCAATGAACTTAACCATTCGTTTTTCAAGCAGTGAGCCATCCATTTGGCCATGAGCAATACCAATTCGGGCATCCGGAACCAGCCGCAGAATGATGTTGCCTACCTGCTCAATATCATTGATACGATTGTGTACAAAAAACACCTGGCCCCCTCTTCTCAGCTCAAAGCTCACCGCATCGCGAATAAGTTCATCGTTAAACGTGTGTATTTCGGTAGTAACCGGTTGCCGGTTGGGTGGAGGTGTAGCAATTACGCTAAGGTCTCGAGCCCCCATGAGCGAAAAGTGCAACGTGCGCGGAATTGGGGTAGCGGTTAGTGTGAGTACATCTACATTTACCCGCAGCTCCTTGAGCTTATCTTTCACCTTTACCCCAAACTTTTGCTCCTCATCTATTATGAGCAGGCCAAGATCTTTGAACTGAACATCTTTGTTCACAATACGGTGGGTGCCAATGAGTATTTCGGTTTTTCCTTCTTTTACCCGTTGCAGCGTTTCTTTAATTTCCTTGGTGGTTTTAAAACGGTTAATGTACTCCACCTTAACCGGAAAGTCGGCTAGCCGCTCGGAAAAGGTTCTAAAGTGCTGCATGGCCAAAATAGTTGTTGGCACAAGTATTGCCACCTGTTTGCCATTGACCGCAGCTTTGAAGGCTGCACGAACGGCTACTTCGGTTTTTCCAAAACCTACATCGCCACAAACCAATCGGTCCATTGGATGTGGTTGCTCCATGTCGGCTTTTACATCTTCAGTCGCTTTGGCCTGGTCTGGGGTATCTTCGTAAATAAAAGAAGACTCCAGTTCTGCCTGCAGGAATCCGTCTTGAGAATAGGCAAAACCAGATGCTTTTTTGCGCTTGGCATAGAGTTCAATAAGGTCTTTGGCAATATCCTTAACCTTGCCTTTTACTCTTTTTTTCTTGTTTTCCCACTCGGGAGAACCCAACTTACTTATACTGGGAGGGGCTCCCTCTTTACCCGTGTACTTCGAAATTTTGTGAATGGAGTGCACACTTACGTAGAGCAAGTCGTCATCGCGATAGACCAGTCGAATAGATTCTTGCATTTTGCCGTTCACATCGACCTTTTCCATGCCTGCAAAGCGGGCAGTGCCGTGGTCAATATGGGTTACATAGTCTCCCGGCTGAAGTGAGCGTAGCTCTTTAAGTGTAAGTGCTTTAGACTTCGAATGTTTGGTTTTGGTTTTGTATTTGTGAAACCTATCGAACAGTTGATGGTCGGTATAGCAAAGTACTTCCCTGTTTTTGTCTATAAAACCGCTTCGCAAACCAATGTTCAAAGGTTGTACTTCTAACGATGGATCGAGTTCTCGGAAAATGGTTTCCAACCGGTTAAACTGCGCCAACGATTCGGCTGCCACACAGAGGCTAAAGTTTTGTACTTGCCACTGCCCCAGATTCTCTACAATCAGGTCGAAGTTTTTATTGAAAGAGGTTTGAGGTTCGGCCTCAAAGCGCAATTCAAAGTCGGTATTTAAATAGAATCGGTTGCCAAACTCTATTTGTTGAAAACCTTTCAGCTCTTCTTCAAAAGTATGTGTTTGTTCAAACAGTTCTTCTGGGCTAAGCACCACCTGGGTGCCGCTTGCAGCTATAACTTCCGAAAAATTGCCGCTTGCCTTTTCAAAGTACTTGGCAATGGTATCTAGCGTTTGCTGGTAGTCTTTGAACCAAATTTTTGAGTTTTTAGGAATAAAACTCAGAAAAGACTGGCGGGTTTCCTCCAACAGTCGTGTCTGAACGTTAGGAATAATGTTTATCTCCTTTATACTCTCCTGGCTCAATTGCGATACCGGATCGAAGGTTCGAATACTCTCTATTTCGTTGCCAAAAAGCTCAATTCTATATGGCAGATCGTTGGCATAGGAGTAAACATCTACAATTCCCCCTCTTACCGAAAACTGCCCGGCTTCATACACAAAGTCAGTGGGTTCAAAGTCGTAGGTTTGAAGCAGCTCGGTCAAAAAAGGTACATCCAGTTGCTCACCCACCTTGGCCGAAAAAGTATTTTTAGATAAGGATTTTTTGTTGATTACTTTTTCAGTAAGGGCTTCCGGGTAGGTCACAATTAGTTCACCAGTAGAGGCCTTGTGGTTAATTCGGTTGAGAATCTCTGCCCGCATGAGAATGTTGGCATTCTCGGTTTCATCGAACTGGTAGGGCCTTTTGTATGAGGTAGGAAATAGCAATACCTCTTTTTCTCCAAGCAGGTTTTGCAAGTCGTTGTGAAAATAGGCAGCCTCCTCCTTGTCGTGCATTACAAATATGCAGGTTTGCTTGTTGAGCTGATAAACAGCTGTGGCAATTACGGCATCGAGACTTCCAACCAAACCTTTTAATCGGATATGCGATGTTTCGTTGGGCTTTATGCGCTCGGCAATGGTTTGAACCACGGAGTCTTCCCTATAAATCTTAATGAAATCTCTAACCTTCAAAACCTGAATTCAAATGGCTTGCAAATGTAACGAATTCTCAAGTTGAACACTGAAAAGCATAAAAACCTCTTAAGGAAATTAATTGTTTCAATTGCCAACCCTTTCGTTTATTTAGATGTTAATGTGGCAATGAAAACCCAGAAGGAAAAGCTGAACCTGAGCAAAGAGGCCTTTAGAAAAATGGAACGTATGCACCCGCACGAAGTGCTTGTATATGTATCTATGGTTGGCAGTGCGGTCATATTCCTTTTTACCATCATTGCCTTCACGGCTTCTCGCCCTGCCCAGGTCGAATTCTTCAAGTTTGAGTTTCCCAAATTCTTTATTCTCAGCACATTCATATTGTTATTGTCAAGCTACTGTGTTACCCGGATTATGCCTCTGTATGAGCAAGATAACTTACCCAAGCTTAAGCAGTGGCTTGGAATAACCTTTCTGTTGGGGCTGGTTTTTGCCTGCTTTCAGGTGGTAGGGTGGAAGGAATTACAAGCTCACAACATTCTCTTTACCGGAGAGCGTTCGGGTGCTTATCTGTATGTAATCTCGGGGCTACATGTAATACACATGGCTGGTATTATGGGTTTTTTGCTCTATCTACTGCTGGAGTGTCATAAAACCTCAAAAGATGTGGTAAGGCATCTGGTATATTCAACCAACCCCTATCAAAAGATAAAATTCAGGATTTTGTCAAATAGCTGGCATTTTGTAGATGCGGTGTGGGTGGTTATTTTCTTCTACTTTCTGTTCAGTTTTTAGGCTGTACTTTTTAAACTTTCCAACCGCTAAACTCCATCGTTTTTATCTGACTTGAGCTTAGACATTTCTTTTTTTAACAGAACCTTTAGTTCTTTTATCAAATAGACTAGTGGGCCTATTAATGGAATGACAACAATTAAAGCATGCCTCAGGTTGAGTAACGTTTTTCGTGCCAAAAGAACCAATACACTTATTAAAACCAACCAATAGTGCAGATTCCATATGTATTGAATGGCCAAGAAGGGTTTAGAAATTACAGGAATTTCATGAAACTCGTGATTTATTGAAAATCCGCTGGTATCATCTACATCAACAAATAGGCTTCCAACTATTGTAATAGGAGCTGAGAAGATATCCTTTCCTAAGTGTGTTTTTGTGAGTACTGCCGATAATTCATACCTATAGTGATGATTATCAATCTTATTTTTAGATAAAGAGATTGATTTTAGTTCATAACCGAGCAGAGGTTGAGCATTGACTTTAACGGTTTCTAAATACAAATCATTTTGCGAAAGTTTATAAGAGTAAATAACCATTATGTCTAACAGACCAAATTCGATAAACTCTGTTCTTTCCGCCTTATAAGCATCAAAAGGTAATACCACCGACTTTTGAGCCATTCCATGACTGAGGGTTAAAAAAAGGACTAAGGAAAATGCCAAAGTCCTTTTGGGTTTTAAGTACATATAATCATTAGGGTTACTCATTTAGATCGC